>JAFAFZ010000283.1 GCA_023423215.1 Actinomycetes bacterium | reverse complement strand
CGCCCGGATCGCCGCCTCACTCGAAGCGTCGACCCCAGTCGCGCAGCATGTCGAGGAACTCGTTCGGGCTGTCGGGGGCCGGCGCGCCGGGCTGGTACGCGACCCGGTGCAGGGCGCCGCTGAAGGGGAACGTGCCGTGCCGCTCGAACACGGACCAGTCCACGGGAGAGCGCCGGTCGATGCCGATGTCGATGCCCTGGAACGGCGCCATCGCCATCAGGAGACGGAACCCCGTGCCCGCGGCGACCTCGACGCCGTCGACGGCGAGCGCCAGGTCCCAGCGGTTCTGCCCGGGGCACGTGATGCGCAGCTCCAGCTCGTGCTCGCCGGGCGGGACGACCGGGCCCCGCACCTCCCGCATCAGGCCGTAGCCGTTGTGAGCCGCGACGAGCTCGCCCGTGTCGTCGACGTAGAGGCTGTAGCCGCCGCCCTGGTCGCCGTGGGCGACGAGCACGCCGGCGTCGCCCTCGGACAGGGTGACGGTCGCGGTGATCGTGACGTCACGCCACAGCACCAGGCGCTGCGACCGCCAGCGGTCCAGCGTCGGCGTGCCGGGGTGGATCACCACCGGCGAGTCGTAGCGCTCGGTCCACGGCGGGCGGAGCAGGTACCGGTAGCCGGTGCCCTCGTCGAGCGGGAAGATCTGGTGGTCCCAGGCGGCCAGTCCCCACGCCTCGACCAGCTCGGCCAGGCGCTCGGGCTCGACCTCGGCGAGGTCGTGCACCTGCGTCGGATCCGCGGCCATGTCGAAGAGCTCCCACGGCTCGGTCGAGAACGGCGTGCGCGCCTCGTGCCGTGTGACGGCCTCCCAGCCGTCGCGCCGGTACCCGCGGTGCGCCTCGTTCTCGATGACGACGTCGAGGGTGCGTCCGGGTGCGTCGGCCTCGAACAGGGTCGCGCCGACGTCCTCGCCGGCGAGGGGCAGCACCGGCTCGCCGCGCCAGGTGTCGGGCCGTTCGATGCCCACCAGGTTGAGCAGCGTGGGGAACAGGTCGGTCACGTGCACGAACTGGTCGCGCAGCTCACCCGCCGGCACGCCGCTGGCCGGCCACGACACGACGAAGGGGACCGAGTGGCCGCCGCGGTGCGCGTTGATCTTGTACAGGCGGAACGGCGTGTTGCTGACCATCGCCCACCCACGCGGGTAGTGCGGGAAGGTCGTCGGACCGCCCATCCGGTCGTAGCGGGACAGGTCCTCGTCGAGCGGCTCCTCGGCGCCGGTGCGGCCGAAGTGCAGGGTGCGCAGGTAGGCGCTCGTCCCGTCCGCCTCGCCCTCGCGGGACCCCCCGTTGTCCGAGGTGAAGATGAACAGGGTGTTGTCCCACTCCCCCATCTCCTCGAGCGCGGCCCGCAGACGTCCGACGTTCTGGTCGATGTTGTCGACCATCGCCGCGTAGACCTCCATGTAGCGCGCGAAGAGCCGCTGGCGGTCGGGGTCCAGGTCGTCCCAGGCGCGCACGTCGTCGCCGGGTTCGGTGTTGCGCGGCGCCAGCTCGGCGCTCTCGGGCACGACGCCCAGCTCGAGCTGCCGCTCGTAGCGGCGCTGTCGGATGACGTCCCAGCCCTCGCGGTAGCGATCCGCGTGGCGCTCGATGTCGACCTCCTTCGCGTGCAGCGGCGCGTGCACGGCGCCCTGCGCGTGGTACAGGAAGAACGGCTTGTCGGGCGCCGACGCCTTCGACTCCCGGATCATGGACACGGCCCGGTCGGTCAGGTCGTCGGTCAGGAAGTAGCCGTCGGGGAACTCGTCGACGCGCACCGCGTGGTTGTCCTCGATCAGGCGGTGCGGCTGGTGCAGGTTCGTGAACCCGTCCATGAAGCCGTAGTAGCGGTCGAAGCCCTTCTGCAGCGGCCACGAGCGACGGTCGCCGGCGTCGTTGACCTCGCTGTCCTTGGTCAGGTGCCACTTGCCGACCATGAGCGTCTGGTACCCGGCGTCGCGCAGCAGCTCGGGCAACGTCGGCGCGAACGGCGTGAGCTCCATCGTGTAGCCGGGGAAGCCCGGGTCCGAGTGGGCGACGTGGCCGACACCCGCACGGTGCGGCTCCAGCCCGGTCAGCAGCGCGGCGCGGGTCGGCGAGCACATCGGCGCCGAGTGGAAGTCGGTGTACTGCAGGCCCTCGGCCGCCAGGCGGTCGATGTTCGGTGTCGGGATCTCGGAGCCGTAGCAGCCGAGGTCCGCGAAGCCGAGGTCGTCGCAGAGCATCACCACGATGTTCGGCGCGCCCTCGGCACGGGTCGGCTGCTGCTCCCACCACGGCTCCGACGTCGCGAAGACCCGACCGACCGTGCCGCCGAACCCGGCGTACGGGGCCAGCGGATCGTCGCCGTCGCGGTCGTGGGTGGGCAGCGGCTCGGGTCCGGGGGCGTCGGTGCTCGTCACGCGGCGCAGCGTAGGGAATCGACGGCACGCGTGCCGGGTGCGCGGACGGGCCGAGCATGATGGAGCGATGCCGAACGTCCCGCAGATCGACGAGCTCGCTGCCGCGCTCGACGACCCCGCGGCGCTCCTCACCGACGACCTGGACCGCTTCCGCATCCCGGCGCGTGGCGCACAGGGCGCGCTCGACGTGGTCGTGCGCGCCCGGGACGTCGAGGGCGTGCGCACCACGATCGCCTGGGCGCGTCGGCACCTGGTCCGGCTGCTGCCGCAGGGGGCGAACACGGGACTGGCGGGTGCGTCGTCGCCACCACCCGAAGGCGGTGTCGTCGTGCTCAGCACCGAGCGCCTGCGCGGGACGCCCGAGATCGATCCCGTCGGCCGGACCGCCGTGGTCGACGCGGGCGTGCGGCTCTCCGAGCTGAACGACCTGGCCGCCACGCACGGTCTGGCGCTGGCCATCGACCTGGGGGCCGACCCCTCGATCGGCGGCATGGCGGCGACGAACACCGGGGGTGCCCGCATGCTGCGCTACGGCGACGTGCGCCGCCACGTGCTCGGCGTGCAGGCCGTGCTGGCCGACGAGCAGGTGAGCGTCGTCGACGACCTGACGACCCTCGCCAAGGACAACACCGGCCTGGCGCTCTCGCAGCTGCTGGTGGGCTCCGGGGGCTCGCTCGGCGTCATCACCCGGGTGGCGCTGCGCCTCGACGTCCTGCCCGCCTCGACCGCGTGCGCCTGGGTCGTGCCACGCGACGCCGACGCGATGGTGCAGGTGGTCGACGAGCTGGAGCGGCGCGCCGGGTCGTGGCTCAGCGCGGTCGAGGTCGTCTCGGAGGCCGCGCTGCGCACGACGCTCGAGCAGGTGGACGGGCTGCGGTCGCCGTTCCCCGACGACGCCGTGCCGGAGCTGTGCGCGCTGGTCGAGCTCTCGGGTCCCGCGGACGCCGAGGCCCAGCTCGTCGCGCGGCTCGCCGAGCTGGACGACCTCGGCCTGCTCGTCGATGCCGTCGTCGGGCCGGCGGACCAGCTCTGGGCCGTGCGCCACTCGATCAGCGAGGGCCTCGCCCGCGCCGGGACGATCGTCGGGTTCGACGTCGCGGTGCCCCGCTCACGCCTGCCCGAGCTGGTGCAGGTCGTGCGCCAGCAGGTCGGTTCGCTGCTGCCCCGCGTGCTGGTCGCGGACTTCGGCCACTGGGGCGACGGCGGGGTGCACTGCAGCGTCGTCGTCCCGCGGGAGCAGCCCCTGGAACCCGCCGAGCTGACGGCGCTGCGCGAGCTCGTCTTCGGACTGGTCGTCGACCGCTTCGGCGGCAGCTTCAGCGGCGAGCACGGCATCGGACCGGTCAACGCGGCCTGGTGGTCACGCACCCGCTCCCCCGGCACCCGGGAGCTGACCCACCGCATCGCCCGGGCGTGCGATCCCCTCGGCGTGCTCGGCCACCCCGGAATGCCCTACGGCGACGCGCCCGACCGGGAGGATCCCGGCACGAACGGGTGACGCTCAGCCGAGGGCGGACGCGAAGCCGGGATCGATCCGGGTCGCGCCGCCGTCGAGGTACCGCTCCGTGAAGGTCGCGGCGTCGAGTCCGGGCGAGAAGAGGTAGCCCTGGCCGGTGTGGCACCCGAGGGAGCGCAGCAGCGTGAGCTGCTCGGGCGTCTCGATGCCCTCGGCGACCGACTGCAGCCCCAGCGCCGCGGCCAGGTCGACCACCGCGGTCACGATCGCGGTGTCTCCGGGGTCCGTCCCGACGCCCTCGACGAACGACCGGTCCAGCTTCACCGTGTCGACCGGGAACCGGCGCAGGTAGGTCAGCGACGAGTAGCCGGTGCCGAAGTCGTCGAGCGACACGCCCACACCGAGCGACCGCACCCGGTCGAGCCGCTCCCGGGACGCCTCGACGTCCTGGAGCAGCACCGACTCGGTCAGCTCGATCGAGAGCGAGCCCTCGGTCAGCCCGGGCTCGCCGACCGCCGCGGCGATGACGGTCGGGAACCCGGCGTGCTGCAGCTGTCGCGCGGAGACGTTGACCGCGAGGTGCAGGTGCGACCAGCCCGGCAGCTGCTGCCAGGCGGCCACCTGCGCGGTCGCGGTCTGGAGCACCCAGCGACCGATCGGCACGATCAGGCCGGACTCCTCGGCGAGGGGCACGAACTCGTCCGGCGCGACGACGACTCCGTCGCGGCGCCAGCGCAGCAGCGCCTCGACGCCGACCAGGCGGCCGTCCGTGAGCGAGACGACCGGCTGGTAGTGCAGCTCGAGCTCCTCGCCGTCGAGCGTCCGGCGCATCGAGGTCTCGGTGCGGCGGCGTTCGCTCGCCCGTTCACGCAGCTCGTCGACGAACACGACCCAGCGGCCACGACCACCGGCCTTGGCCAGGTACATCGCGGCGGCGGCGTCGCGCATCACCGCGACCGGGTCGGGGTCGTCCGGGTCCGCGAACGAGATGCCGATCGACACGCCGAGCCGCACGTCGCGGCCCTCGACCTGCAGCGGGTCGCGCAGCGACACCTCCAGGCGGTCCGCGATGACGACCGCGTCCTCGGGCGAATCCAGCCGCTCGCACAGCACGACGAACTCGTCACCGCCGAAGCGGGCGACGGTGTCGCCGGGGCGCACCGCGTCACGGATGCGCGCGGCCACGCTCTCGAGGATGCGGTCGCCGGCGCTGTGCCCGAGGTTGTCGTTGAGCGACTTGAAGTGGTCGATGTCGATGAACAGCAGCGCGACCGAACCGGCCGACGAGGTGTGGCGCAGCCCCTCCATCGCGCGCTCGATCCGCTCGAAGAGCAGCACGCGGTTGGGCAGGCCGGTCAGCTCGTCGTGGGTCGCCTGCCGCTCGAGCGAGGTCTCGAGCTGCTTGCGGTTGCTGATGTCGTGGGCGAGCGCCGAGAAGAAGTCGATCCGACCGGTCTCCGGGTCGGTGTGCGCGTAGATCTGCACCGCCATCGGGACGCGGGCCCCGTCGTGACGACCGAGCGTGATCTCGCCCGACCAGCGTCCGTCCGCGCCGATCTCGCTGACGCGGTCGATCTCGGTGGCGTCGCGCAGGTTGACCCACATGCGCCACGGACGACCGATCGCGGACGCCATCTCCTCGCCCTCGAGGCCGTAGAAGCGACGCGCCGCGGCGTTCAGGTAGAGCAGGCGGCCCTGCTCGTCGGTCAGCACCGCCAGGTCGGTGGTGATGTCGAAGATGGCGAGCAACCGCTGGTTCTCCTGCTCGGCGTGACGGACCTGCTCGGTCCGCTCGACGAGCTCCTGGAGGGTCGCCCGCCGCTCGGAGATGTCGCGGAAGTTGGCGACGATGCCCTGCACGTCGGGATCGTCGAGGTGGTTGGACAGCACCGACTCGATCCAGCGGAACCCACCGTCCGCATGCGGGGCGCGGATCTCGATGCGCCGCTGCACGGACGGATCCGCGAGCACGTCCGCGTACGCGGCGACGAGCAGCGCGTGGTCCTCGTCGACCAGACCCGCACCGAAGGGCAGCGACCACGCCATCGCCGGCTCGAAGCCGAGGATGCGCTCGAGCGCCGGGCTGGCGTAGCGCACCAGCATCTGGTCGTCGGTGACGACGATGCAGTCGTTGCTGTAGCGCACGAGCGCCTCGTAGCGGCGCTCGGAGCCGCTCCACCGCGGCCCGCTGTCGCCGGTCGGCTCCGGGTCCCCGGCCGATCCCGGCGCTCCGGGTCCCTGCGGGCTCGTCCCGGGCGCGACGGAGGACGGGCCGGGCACGTCGGATCTGGCGGTTCCGTCGGGGTCGGGCATGCACTCGCGATCCCCCGGCACGGACGCACCGGACGAGATCGATTCGAGTGTACGGACGACCCTGCGCGTCTCCACCCGGCACGCCGGGGCCGGTGCGTCCGGGCTCAGCGGGTGTAGCTGAGGGCCTTCGCGATCATCGGGAACTGCATCGGGAGGCGCAGCCACGTGGCGACCGCGGCCAGCTTGTTGCCGCTGCGCGTGGCGTCGATCGCCATCTGGATGTTGGCGGGGTACACGCCGACGATCGTGGCCGTCGCGAGCCAGCCGCCCGCCTTGCGGGTGCGCGGCACGGCGAGCAGCGAGCCGGCGCCGATCTCGGCGACCCCCGACCAGAGCACTGCCTGCCGTCGCCGTGGCATCCATCGGGGCACGGCCTTCTCGAACTGGCGCGGGATCACGAAGTGGAGGATCCCCATCCCGACGAGGGAGCCGGCGAAGCGCAGCCGCGAGCGGTCCTCGACGGGGTCCGCCAGCGGGTCGGCGAGGCGGGCGGCGAGGGAGCGCGGCAGCAGGGACATCGGGCCTCCAACGGGATCGGTGGTCGGGTGCAGTCTGGCACCGACGCAGCGGCGCGGCCGTCCCGGTACCCGGTCGGGTCCGCCACCGGACCCGAGTGCGTTGCGGGCGCGAGCACGGGCCTGACTAACGTCGTCCCGATGCGCGGCACCCGCCACACGATCGTCCTCGTGCTCTGCGCCGTCGCCACGCTCGTGGCCGCGGCGTGCACGGGCACCTCGAGCAC
>JAFAFZ010000526.1 GCA_023423215.1 Actinomycetes bacterium | reverse complement strand
CCCTCGAGCTGCCCGCGGCGGTCGCGGAGCGTCGGGCCCGCAGCCCCTTCGTCGGACGCGAGCACGAGCTGGCGGTGCTCGAGGACGCGTGGGGCGCGGTCGAAGCGGCCGACCGCCGGCTGGTCGCGCTCACCGGCGAACCGGGCATGGGCAAGACGCGCCTGGCCCAGAGGTTCGCCCGCCAGGTCCACGACGGCGGGGCGCGCGTGCTGTGGGGTCGCTGCACGGCCGAGAACCTGATCGCGTACCAGCCGGTCGTCGAGGCGGTCCGGACCGCGCTGCGCTCGCTCCCCGAGGCCGCGGCCGACCAGCTCGTGGCCGGGCGCG
Source organism: Actinomycetes bacterium (assembly GCA_023423215.1). Taxonomy (GTDB): domain Bacteria; phylum Actinomycetota; class Acidimicrobiia; order Acidimicrobiales; family Microtrichaceae; genus JAFAFZ01. Next base: position 3,741 of record JAFAFZ010000526.1, on the reverse strand, counting down.
GCGCCCTGGACCTGATCGTCCCCGGATCGGACCACGACGCCACCGACGCCCCCACCCGTGCCGAGCGCTACGGGTTGCACGAGGCGTTGGTCGAGCTCTGCGCGACCCTCACCGCCGACGCTCCGGCCCTGCTCGTGATCGACGACGCGCAGTGGGCCGACGCCGCGTCGCTCGGCCTGATCGAGCACCTGCTGCGCACCGAGCGCACCGGTCGGCTGCTCGTGGTCGCGACGGTGCGACGGCCCGCCGGGCGCGCCACGCCCGAGCTCGATCGACTGGTTGCCGACCTGCGCCGCGACGACCGTCTCGACCTGGTGCCGGTCGGCGGGCTGGAACCGGAACAGGTCGCCCAGCTGCTCTCGACGCAGGGTGTCGACGTCGGTGGGTCGGCCGCCCGGTCGGTGCAGGAGCGCACCGGCGGCAACCCGTTCTTCGTCGAGTCGCTCGCGGCAGCCGGCGGGGACCTGACCCACGCGGACGCACGCTCGCTGCCGGCGTCGGTCCGTGACCTGCTCGACCAGCGGGTCGCCACGCGCGATCCGAGCGCGACGCGGGTGCTGGCCGCCGCTGCGGTCGTCGGTCAGCGGGTCGACCTCGGCGTGCTGGCCGACGTCACCGGACTGGACGCCCCGGACCTGCTCGACGTCGTGGACGACGCGGTGGCCTCGGGCCTGCTCGTCGAGGACGAGGAGCTCGGAAAGGTCGCGTTCCCGCACGCGCTGGTACGTCAGGGCCTCATCGCCGGGACGACCCGCCACCGTGAAGCCCAGCTGCACCTGCGCGTCGCCGACGCGCTCCGAGCGCGTCCTGCCGGCGACGACCACGAGGCGACCGTCGCAGGCCACCTGCTCGCCGCCGGGCCGATGTGCCCGCCGCGAGATGCGGCCGCAGCCGCGCTCGACGCAGGACGGGCCGCCCTGGCGTTGCTCGCGGACGTGGAGGCGCGCACGTGGGCGCAGCGTGCGACCGCTGCGCTCGACACGGCTGCGCCTGCGGACGACCGGGATGCGGACCTGCGGGCCGCCGCGGACCTGCTGATCGCCGCGGCCAGTCGGAACCTTGCGGACCTCGAGGTCGCCTCGGCGGCCGTGGACCGGGTCGCCGAACTGGCTCGCCGCAGCGGCGACGGCCTGCTGCTGGCACGTGCCGCACAAGAGGCCGCGCAGCTCGACGCGGGCATCGGCTTCTCGTTCGGCGCCGTCGACGAGTCGCTGGTCGCGCTGCTCGACGAGGCCCTCGCCGCAGTGGCGGCCGAGCACGTCGGCGAACGTGCCCTGCTGCTGGCATGGCGGTCGATCGCCATCACCGGCGCCGACGACCTGCCGACCCAGACCGCGCTCGCCGAGCAGGCGCGCGAGCTGGCGGCGCTCGTGCCGGAGCGCCACGACGCCGCCGCGCTGGCGTCCTACGCACGACGCCTCGTGCTCGCCGGGCCGGACGGCCTGGACGAGCGTCGACACCTCGGTCCCGAGATGCTCGAGGCGGCGCGGCGGTCGGGATGGATCGAGCTGCAGGTCGTCGGCCTGCTGTTCTCCACGGTGGACCTGCTCGAGGACGATCGGTTGGCCGAGTCGCGGGCCACGCTCGACGAGCTGCGTGCCCTGCTGGGTCGCGGCGACCGGACGATGTTCGACGTGTACGTGCACTTCCTGGACGCCGCGGCCGCGCTGCTCGCCGGTGAGCTGGCGACGGCCGAAGCGCTCTCGAACCAGGCGCTCGCGCTCGGCGAGGCGGCCCACGGGGGCAACGCCACCCAGGGGTGGGCGGCGCAGCAGTTCCTGCTGGCGGACCTGCGCGGCGAGCTCGCCGGTCTGGCGCCCGTGGTCGCCGACCTGGCCGAGCAGTTCCCGACGATGCCGGTCTGGAAGGCCGCCGCCGCCCTGTGCGCGCTCGGCGCCGGCGACACGGACGCAGCCCGCGCCGCCGCAGCCGCCGCGTTCGTGGGGGGCGAGCTGCCGCTCCGTCAGAGCGCGACCTGGTACACGGCGGTGGCGCAACTCGCCGAGGTCGCGTGGTGCACCGATGACGTCGACCTCGCGGAACGGCTGCTGCCGCTGATCGAGCCGATCGCCGATCGGCTCGCGATCACCAGCATGGGGGTCATCTGCCTCGGCCACCTCTCCCGCAGCCACGGACAGGTGCTGTCGACGCTGGGTCGCCTCGACGAGGCGGACGCCGCGCTGACCGACTCGGTCGTCCGCTCGCGTGCGAGCGGGTTCGCCCCGTTCCTCGCGCGTGCGCTCCACGAGCGTGCGGCGGTCCGGGAGCGACGCGGCGGACCGGGCGACCTCGAGGCGGCGGACGCCGACCGCGCCGAGGCCGAGGCGCTCGCCGCGGAGCTCGGCATCGTGCTCTCCCCCGCCGTCCGCGCGACCTGACCGGAGCGCTCCGAGCGATCGGCGGGGACTCAGCTCGGCCAGTGGGCGAGCTGTCGGCGAGCGGTCCCGGCATCGCCCAGCTGGAACACCGCCAGCGCCGGCGCGGTGAACGCGATCGGCCCGTCGAGCGCATCGGAGCTCACGCGCAGGTCCCGGGCGAGTGCCCGCCCGAGCGTCAGGTGGGGCCGGTAGCTGCTGCCGGCGTGCTCGTCGACGAAGCGCTCGACGTAGCGCACGGTCGAGGGTGCGACGTCCGGCTCGTCCGGCGTGCGCACGAACGCACGCTCGTCGCCGCCTGCGACGGCGAACGGCACGAGCGCTTCGAGCACATCCATCTGGAGCCGGAGCAGTGCGGCCGAGCCGTCCATGCCCCAGACGGCGGTCACGACGTCGTCGTCCCCGGCCTGCGCAGGGTCCCCCCGCAGCTCGGCGTCGGCGCCCAGGTCGAACGCGCGCCGGTCCGCGGCCGCCGCGACCGCGGCCACCTCGTCGAGCGCCTGATCGAGCTCGTCGGTGCGCACGTAGGACTGCACGACCGTGACGTGGGGGCGGCGGGACTCGCCCAGCTCGAAGCCCACCGGCGGCGCGACGGAGTGCAGGAACGCCCGGTTCAGGCCGAGGGCCAGATCCCGGACGACGGCATCGGGCTCGAGCAGCACATCGATCGCGATCGTCTCGCCACCCATCAGCCAGGTCTCCATGCGGACACCGACGGTAGCGGCCGTGCCGCGAGGCGCTCGTGCGTACGACGCGGCCGCAGCGGGCGTGCCGGCGACGCCCGACGTCAGCCGGAGCGCTCGGCGTCGTCCGCGTCGAGCACCAGCGACGCCAGCTTCTTCGGCGCCACGAGCGTGTACGAGGTCCGCACCCACTCCCGGATGACCGCCCAGCGCTCGGCGTTCGACCTGGCCGCCACCTCGACCGAGATCCACCCGTGACGACCGAGGCCGTAGCCGGCCGGTTCGGCGGTCGGGTCGGTCTCGACCACTGCGACCGCCTCGTCCTTGGGCAGCTTCACCGTCAGGTGTGCCGCTTCGGCGTCGCAGAACACGAAGTTCTTGCCGCGCACGCGGAAGGTGGGATGGTCACCCCACTCCTCGATGTCGACCCGTTCGGCCTCGGGGAGCTCAGCGACGATGGCCTCGAGCCGTTCCATCCGCTTCGACACGTCGCCTCCTCGAGCAGCCGGTCGGGCGGCCGTGCGAGCCGCCGTCCACGGTGACCGTACCCGGCCGCTCGCGGCGTTCGAGGTTCCGAGAGACCGGGTCAGTGCTGCGGGAGGATGCGGCGCAGCAGCGAGGCCGTGGCCAGCTCGACCAGGTCGCGGTCGTGGGTCACGACGTACTCGAAGCGCCGGTCGGGG
>JAFAFZ010000264.1 GCA_023423215.1 Actinomycetes bacterium | reverse complement strand
GGTTCCGGCTCGGGCTCGGGTTCCGGCTCGGCGTCCCCGGGGCCGCCGTCGGCCTCGGCCTCCGCAGCCGCCTCGGCGGACTGCTCGACCTGCTCGTCGATCTTCTCGGTGGGCGGCGCGTCGGCGTCCGACTCCGGCACCGGTGCGCCCTCGACCTCGTCGGCCATCAGCGCGATCCGAGCGTGAGCGGGGTCGAGGTCGGCAGCTGCGCCTGCTCGAGGTGCACGCCGGCACCGGCGCCCGTCTCGTCGCGGCGGCGCAGGATCTCACCGGTCTCGATCAGGCCGTGGAGCGTGACGATGGCGTGCATCAGCGTCTCGGGCCCGGGCGGGCACCCCGGCGCGTAGACGTCCACGGGGACGATCGTGTCGACGCCCTGCACCAGCGCGTAGTTGTTGAACATGCCGCCCGACGAGGCGCAGACGCCCATCGAGATGACCCACTTCGGCTCCATCATCTGGTCGTAGATCTGACGCAGGACGGGGGCCATCTTCTGCGACACGCGACCGGCGACGATCATGACGTCCGCCTGGCGCGGCGAGGCGCGGAAGACCTCCATGCCGAAGCGGGCGAGGTCGTAGTGCGGGCCGCCGGCACCCATCATCTCGATGGCGCAGCAGGCCAGGCCGAAGGTGGCCGGCCACGAGCTGTGCGAGCGGGCCCAGCGCACCAGGTCCTCGACCTTGCCGGTCAGGAAGTTGTGCTCGATGCCCCCGAGGCCGTCGGCCTGGACGTTCGCGACGAGTCCCATCAGGCCACCTCACGCTCGGCGTCGCCGATCGGCGCACCGTGCTCACGACCGTCGGCACCGACACGTCGGACCGTGGTCTCGCTCGTGCGGTCGGCCGAGAGCAGCAGCGACGAGCGCCGCACGTGCTTGATCGGGCCCCAGTCGAGCGCGCCGTTGCTGATCAGGTACAGGAACGACTCGAACACCGCGGCCGAGAAGATCAGGATCGCGATCAGGCCGTAGCCGCCGAGCTCCTCGTACACCATCGTGAACGGGTAGAAGAAGATGATCTCGATGTCGAAGACGATGAAGATCATCGCGATCAGGTAGAAGCGCACCGGGAAGCGCTCCGGCGGGTCCTGGGTGTCGACGATGCCGCACTCGTAGGGCATCACCTTCGCCGCGGTGGGCCGGGGCGGCATCAGCACACGTGACATCACGACGCTGATCGCGCCGAACACGGCGGTCAGGACGAGCAGTGCCAGGAGCGGGAGGTACTGCGCCATCGCTACGCCTTCGAGGGATCCCACCCTGCACGCATGGCCGCTGCGCGCTTGTCACGCGAGTGGAGCATCCAGCAGAGGGTGAAGAACAGGACGCCGAAGAACAGCGTGAAGAGGAAGGGGATCACGCGCTTGTTGCCCAGGTTGCGCTGGAGCACGACGGTGATCGTCGAGGCGGTGGTGTCGATCTCGGCGGGCGGCGGCGCCTCCCCCGGCGGCACGACGACCTCGACGTTCTTCTGCAGCGTGATCGCCGCGTAGGTGGTCGGGTTCTTGACCTGGAAGACGGTCTCGACGCGGTGCCAGGCCTTCTCGAGGAGGGAGCGCTCACCCGGGATCGTCTCGGGCTCGGCGCCTTCCTTGCCGCCAAAGAAGAAGACGTCCTTGACGGTGTAGTTGGCGGCGCTGGTCTCCGAGCCGAAGACCTGGGCCGAGGCGACCGCGGCGTCCGAGGCGGCGACGGCCTCACCACGGCGCGAGTCCGACTCGGAGAGGATGCGCCAGCCGCCGAGGTCTTCGTCGAGCTGCGACTTGAGCTCGGGCACCAGCGTGACGACCTGGGTCAGCGAGTCGGGCACGAAGCCCTCGCCCTCGGTCGACTCGATCTGCGCCCGGATGTCGGGGTTCTCGTTCTCGAAGTCGAGCAGCAGCTGCTCGGGCGACTTGACCTCGCCGGCCTCGGGGTCGGTGTTGGGCAGCTTGTCGACGTGCTCGGTGATCGTCGAGGCGTTGCGGTCGAAGTTGATCTCCTTCGCCGTCCACGACGGGGACTGGCCGACCATGCCGATGCCGTAGAGGGTCCAGATGATGCCCATCGACATGCACCAGCCGCACAGGGCCGCCATGGCGATCGTGAAGCCGTTCCGGAAGCCGGTGTTGGTGGCGATGATCAGGTAGACCGACCCGATCAGGACGCCCACCGCGACCATGACGACGAGGATGCCTCGGATCGTCGGGTCGAACGTGATGGCGGAGACGAGGGTCCCGGTGAAGAAAGACATTGCGTGCTCCTGGGCCCTTACTCGTTGCCCGCGAAGGTCGGGGAGGCCGCCGTGCCGGCGTCCGGCGTCTTGACGGTCGAATCGTTCGTGAGGTTGCGCTCGTAGGTGATGACCGCCCAGACCTGCTCAGCGCTCAGCATGCCGCCCGCACCCTTGTCCGGGATGCCCTGCTCGGCCTGGCCCGAGTTCGGGTTCGCACCGAAGGCCGGCATCTGCGGGTTGCCCTGCTTGCGGGAGAAGTAGCCGACGCCCGGCTCCATGCCGTTCCAGACCAGGTCGAAGTGCTCCTGCTCGGTGGCCAGGTTCTGCACGCCCGCCAGGTCGGGGCCGAAGTTGCTCTTCTGCAGTCGGGCGAAAGGCTCCCAGCCCTGGCCGTAGCTGGCACCGGCGACGTGGCAGCGGGCGCACGAGTACGAGCCCGAGGCGATGTCCTGGTTGTTGAAGATGATCTCGCCGAGCGCCAGCTCGTCGGCACGCGACAGGCGGTTGGCGTTCACGGCCTCGACGTCGCCGTTGGGCACCACGTCGGCGTTCGCCTCGCGCACCTGCATCATGCGCTCGTAGAGGCCCTCGTCGATCTGCTTGACCGCGTCGTCCAGGGTCTGGTGCAGCTCCTCCGGGGTGACCTGCACCGTCCATAGGTAGTCGATGATGTTGTCGACCTGCTGGGTCGTCAGCGGGCCACCGCCGGGCCCACCCCACGCCGCCATCGGCGTGCCGGGACGGCCGTAGTTGAGGACGTAGCGCACGCCCTCTTCGGAGTAGCGGTAGAGCACGTTGTTCAGCGCCGGCGCGATCCACGCGACCTGGCTGACGAACTGGCCGTTCTGGTCGTTGATGATGAACGTCGCCGAGCCGCCGCTGCCGTTGCCGCCGTGGCAGGCGACGCACTGGGCGCCCGTCTCGTACAGCTCGAAGCCGCGGTCGACGAAGGTCTCGTGGTACACCTCCGCGGCGCCCTCCTGGCGACCGGGCTCGGCCAGCCAGTAGAGCGGCAGGGCGACGCCGATGATGGCGAGCAGCCCGGCGGCGGAGAACAGCGCGAGGTTGAGCTTCTTCCCCTCGAGCTCCTCGTCGGAGTAGTAGGGCTTGCGGTTCGGCGCGAGCTCGATCTCGGAGCCGACCTCTGCCCGGCTCGCCCGCATGTTGGCCCAGAGCCACGCGACGAAGCCCACCACCACGACGGCGAAGACGACGTACCCGATGTTTCGTTGGATCGATGCTAGGACGATCATCTACGTGCTCGTGTGTCTCCCTCAGGTGTCACGGACGCCCGTGACACGAACTCAAACCTGTGCTCGATGGCCGACGTGACGATCAGTGGCCGCCGGTGGAGCCGCCGATGCAGTGCGCACCCTCGGCCTCCTGACCCGTCGTGTTGGTGCCGATCGCCGGACCCTGGATGACCTGGCCGGTGTTGACGATGAAGACGCCACCCGAGACCTCCATCGCGAAGCGGTCCATGCCGCGAGGCGCCGGGCCACCCTTCTTCTCGCCGACCTGGTTGTACTGCGAGCCGTGGCAGGGGCACTCGAACCACTGCGAGCTGACGCAGTCCGGCACGCGGCAGCCGAGGTGCGGGCACTTCTGGTAGAGCGCCACCAGGCCGGCCTTCATGCCGGTGAGCTCGGACGGCGAGTAGACCGTCTCGGCCTTGGGCAGCGCCGCGGCCGGGTACTCGGTGATCCACATGCGGCCCTCGGGCTTGTAGAGGAAGCCGCTGGCGCCCTGGACGTCGGCGATGACGTCGCTGACCTTGCCGACCCGGATCTTCGAGCCGAAGCCGCTGGAACCGGTCGGCCACAGGAACCCGATGATGGCGACGCCGAACACGGCGATGCCGAGGCCGAACAGGGCGAAGATCGAGCGGTTGATGAACTGGCGGCGGGTGACGCCGTAGGTGTCGGGGTCCGGCGGCGTCCACGTCGCCGGCGGCGCCGTCGACACGGGTGCGATGGCGGAGCCGGTGCGTGCCAGGACCGCGGCGCGCTCGACCTCCTTGCCGGTGGCCACCTGCTCGTCCGCCGGGGCCGTCGCCTTCTTGCGGGCGCTGCGGTCGCGCTTGAGCGTCTCGCCCGAGAGCTCGCCCACGGCCGATCCCGCGTCACGACGACGCGCCGCTCCGAAGAGCGCTATCGCCGCGAAGAGCACCAGGACGACGATGGCGATGACGATGAAACCGTTCATGTGTCGCTCACCTCACAGTTCGAAGAACACGCCGTCGACCCACGGCAGCGTGAAGAGGAAGCCGGGACCTCGGAAGAAGGATCCGATGATCGTCAGCACGGTCCAGAACATCAGATGGACCGACATCAGCGCGATCGCGAACTTGCGATCCTCAGGCTTGTTGGACGGGTTCTTGTCCATGTAGGGCGCGAGCAGGAGGATGAAGATGCCCATGCCCGGGATGGTCACGCCGGCGACCATCGGGTGGAACATCGTCAGCAGCTCCTGGAGGCCCAGGAAGTACCACGGCGCCTTCGACGGGTTCGGCGTCTGGTTGAAGTTCGCCAGCTCGAGCAGCGGTGCGTTGACGACCCACGAGAAGATCAGCAGGAACGCCGTGCACACCAGCGCGGCGACGAACTCGACGATGAGCAGGTGCGGCCACACGTGGACCTTGTCCTGCGGCTTCGCCTTGACGTCCTGGATGGAGCCGGACTTGACGACGGTGAGCAGGCGCTGGGTGTGGCCACCCGGACCCGCCGCCAGGGGCGGACCACCGGCGG
>JAFAFZ010000253.1 GCA_023423215.1 Actinomycetes bacterium | reverse complement strand
GTGCAGGCAACGGCGCGCGGCAGCCGGCTCCATGCCGCGCGCGACGAGCACGTCCGCGACGGCGAGCAGGAAGGCGCCAGCGCCGCAGGTGGGGTCGCACACCGACCGGGGCAGTCGGCCGACGGTCCCGACGAACCGGTCGACAGCCTGCTCCGCCACCAGGCGGGCGAGCGCCGGCGGGGTGTAGTGCACACCGCCCGATCGGCGTGTCGCGTCGTCGAGGCGGCGTTCGTAGTCGTCGATCAGGGCGTGCGGACCGGACGCTGGGCCAGCGGGACGGCCGCCCACCGGGCTGCCGCCGTGGACCATGGTCCCAGTGTGTCGGGCGCGGCACCGGATCTGGTCGATCCGGACCGACCGGACGGGCCCCGCGGACGCGTAACGTCGCGGCGGTGACGGAGCACGACCGGTGAAGTGGCAGGTGCACGGCCGACGGCCGATCTACGACAGCGAGTGGGTCAGCCTCTCGCTCATCGACGTCGAGGTGCCGGGCGGCGCCCGCTACGAGCACCACGCGATCTCGTCGAAGGACGCAGCCGGTGTGCTGGTCCACGACCCGGAGCGTGGCGTCATGTTGATGTGGCGGCACCGGTTCCTGGGCGACGAGTGGGGCTACGAGGTCCCCGGCGGCATGATCGAGCCGGGCGAGAGCCCCGAGCAGGCGGCGCGGCGCGAGTGCATCGAAGAGGCCGGATGGTCACCCGGACCGCTGCGGCTGCTGCAACGCTTCCGCCCGATCGCCGGTCAGTCGACCCAGGAGTTCTGGGTGTTCGCCGCGCAGGGCGGCGAGCTGGTCGGCACGCCGAGCTCGGACGAGGCGGAACGGGTCGACTGGGTGTCGACCGACGAGCTGCGAGGCATCGTCGCCGAGAACCAGGTGCTCGACGCGCTCAGCGTGATCGCGGTCCTGCACCACCTGGCGGACAGCGGCTGAGGCCGTCGTCCGGCGGGGCGGGTCAGCCGGCGGTCGAGGTGATGTCGGCGGGATCCCAGCCCGTCAGGTCCTTGAGACGGGCGTCGTTGGAGAACATCTCGACGAGCGGGATGTCCAGACCGAGCCGCTTCTGCAGGCGCTTGATCTCGAGCTCCTGGTTCCAGAGCACGAGCGACACCACCAGGCCGTCCTCGCCGGCGCGGGCGGTGCGGCCCGAGCGGTGCAGGTAGTTCTTGTGGTCCGAGGGCGGGTCGTAGTGGATGACCACGTCGACGTCGTCCACGTGGATGCCACGCGCGGCGACGTCGGTCGCGACGAGCGCCTGGAGCTTGCCGGCGGCGAAGTTGGCGAGCGCCTTCTCGCGCATGTTCTGGCGCAGGTCGCCGTGGATCGCGGCGGCCGACACGCCCAGGTCGTTCAGCTTGCCGGCCAGGCGGTCCGCGCCGTGCTTGGTGTTCGTGAACATCATCGTGCGACCGCTCGCGGCGGCGATGGCGCCGGCGACCTTGGCCTTGTCCATCTCGTGCACGGTGATGAACCGGTGCGTCATCTGCTCGACGGTCGCGCCCTTGGACTCGACCTCGTGACGAGCGGGCTCGTGCTGGTAGCGGCGCACGAGGCTGTCGACGGCACCGTCGAGCGTGGCCGAGAACAGCAGCGTCTGGTGGCCGGCCTCGACGTTGCGCAGGATCCACTCGACCTGGGGCAGGAACCCCATGTCGGCCATGCGGTCCGCCTCGTCGATGATCACGTTCTTCACGTCCTCGACGGAGAGGTCGCCACGCTCGATCAGGTCGATCGCGCGGCCCGGCGTGCAGACGGCCAGCTCGACACCGTCCTTCAGCGCCTTGATCTGCTTCTCGATCGGGTCGCCGCCGTAGATCGCGGTGATGCGCACGCCCCGTGAGTGCGCCAGCGGCAGCAGCTCGTCGCGCACCTGGGTGGCGAGCTCGCGGGTCGGGACCAGCGCGATGCCGGTGGGCCGGCCGGGCTTGGCCTTGGGCAGGATCTGCAGCATGGGCAGTCCGAAGGCGAGCGTCTTGCCCGACCCGGTCTTCGCCTTCCCGCACACGTCCCGACCGGCAAGGATGTCGGGGATGGTCATCTCTTGGATGGGGAACGCGGTGGTGATGCCCCGCTCGGAGAGGGCGTGGCACAGGTCCTCTGCCACACCGAGCTGTTCGAAGGTCGTCGTCATGTCCACTTCAGGATCGTCGTGAGTGCCCCACAGGTTACCGGTCCACGGGACTCGCCCCGTAGTCACGGGACGCCGCCGTGAGCGACGTGCTCGACGCCGTCGACTCCTGGGGCGCGGCGAACGCCACTGCGATCGTGCTCGACCGCTCCGGCGTGCGGGACGCCCACGGCGCCACCGACCACGTCTACGACGTCGCGTCGGTCACCAAGCTGGTCACCGCCTACGCCTCGCTGATCGCCGTCGAGGAGGGCGCTGTGGCGCTGGGCGACGCCGCCGGACCGCCCGGCGCGACCGTGCGGCACCTGCTCTGCCACGCCTCGGGCCTGGACTTCGACACGCCCAGCGTGCTGGCCGCGCCCGGGACGAGACGCATCTACTCGAACACCGGCTACGACGAGCTGGCCGCGCACCTCGTGGCGTCCAGCGCCATCCCCGTCGACGAGTACGTCCGGGACGCCGTGCTGGCGCCGCTCGGCATGGCGTCGGCGTCGCTGCAGGGCTCGGCCGCCAAGGACCTGCGCGCCAGCGCCGACGACCTGGCCCGCTTCGCCGCCGAGCTGCTCGCACCCACGCTGCTGCACCCCACCACCTGGGCCGACGCGACGAGCGTCCAGTACCCCGAGCTGGCCGGCGTGCTGCCCGGGTGGGGTCGGCAGGACCCGTGTCCGTGGGGCCTCGGGCCCGAGCTGCGCGGCACCAAGGATCCGCACTGGACCGGCGCCACGGCGCCGCCGTCCACCTACGGGCACTTCGGCGGGTCAGGCACCTTCCTGTGGGTCGACCCGACCGTCGGACTCGCCTGCCTGGTCCTCACCGACCGGACCTTCGGCGACTGGGCCGTCGACGTCTGGCCCGGGTTCTCCGACCTGGTCCGCGACCGCTTCTCCTGAGCCGGCAGCGCCGCCCGACCGGGAAGCGTCCCCGGCGCGGGCCGCCCGGGCGGGCTCGTGCTCGGGGTGCAGGATCTCGTCCGCCGCGCGGGCGATGTCCTCATCGGTCACCGGCACCGCCGGGATCATCCGGGCGAGCGGATCGCCGCCGGCACGCAGCTCGGCCGTCGACTCGGCGTCGACCGGGTTGCCACGCCAGAACAGCCAGACGAGGCCGCCGACGATGGCGAACAGCGAGATCCAGGTGTTGATGCGCAACCCGAGGATCTCGTTCGCGAAGTCGATGCGCAGCGACTCGACCCAGAGGCGCCCCGTGCCGTAGCCGAGGATGTAGACGGCGAACCACCGCCCGCGCTTGAGCACGATGCGGGTGCCCAGGCCGATGATCAGGCCGGCGAGCGCCAGGTTCCACAGCGCCTCGTACAGGAACGTCGGGTGGAACAGCGTGCCCACGACGTAGCCCGCGGGCACCTCGTCCACCTCGAGGCCCCAGGGCAGCGTGGTCGGACGGCCGTAGAGCTCCTGGTTGAAGTAGTTGCCCATGCGCCCGATCGCCTGAGCGAGCGGCAGCGCCGGGGCGGCCACGTCGCCGAGGATGCGCCAGTCGATCTTCATGCGCCGTGCCATGAACAGGGCGCCCAGCACACCGCCGAGCACGCCGCCAGGGATGCCCAGGCCGCCCTGCCAGATGAAGAACGCGTCAGGCCACCAGCGGCCGTCGGAGTACAGGTCCGGGAAGTCGGTGATGACGTGGTACAGCCGGGCGCCCACCAGGCCGGCGGGCACGGCGACGATGGCGATCGTCGTCACGTCCTCGGGGTCGCCGCCGCGTGCGGCGAAGCGGCGTCGGGCGAGCGCGACGGCGGCGAGCACGCCCAGGGCGATGCACAGCCCGTACAGGCGGAACCGCAGCGGTCCGAGCACGATCTCGTCGAACGGCGGGCTCGGGATGCTGGCGAGCAGCGTCGTGACGGTGGACATCGGGACCTCGGGGTCGGTAAGCGGCGTCAGCCGGCGGGAGCGGTGGTGGGCGCGGCGCTCGTCGGCGTCGTCGTGGGGGCGTTGTCCTTGCGGTCGTCCGCGAACGCGGAGCCGCTGCTGCCGGCCGGCAGGTCGGAGTCGATCAGCGGATCGTCCTCGCTGACGCGCACGTCGGGCCAGTTGAACGCCGTGTCCGAGATGCAGACGTTCGCGGCGGCCGTGAAGGTGGCGGCGAACGCGGCGTCGCCGGCGAACGGGTCGACCGCACGACCGAAGGACCACGACTCGACGAACGGTCGCAGCATGTCGCGCTCGGCCAGGCCCTCGGCCACGCAGACCGCCGCGCTGGTCGGGATGCGACCCTTGCCGAAGAGCAGCGACGCGACGCCCTCGACCATGTCGACGCACGCCATGAAGCGGTCGACGACGACGGTGTGCTCCTCGTCGGTGAGGCCGATGTCGTTCAGCGACGCGCCGGGTGTCGCAGGCCGGTAGCCGAGCGTCGAGAGCCGGCTGGCCCCCACGCCTTCGACGATGCCCTCGGCCGCGCAGCGCGCCTCGGGTGTGGGCGGCGACCAGTAGTCCTGGTCACGGGGGCGCGTCGTGAAGTCGTGCACGAGCCCCTCGACGAGCAGCTCGGCGGGCACCTCTCCCTCTGCGGGGAACGCCGGCGGTGCGGTCTCGTCACGGGCAGAGTCGCTGCCGTCGTCGACGTCGTCGACGGC
>JAFAFZ010000079.1 GCA_023423215.1 Actinomycetes bacterium | reverse complement strand
ACACATGTGTACGCAGTCCGGCCTGGTCACTTCCCCCAGCTGGTGGGGCGTCGCCGACCCGTGGATCAGCCCAGGGTGGACGCCGTGAAGTCGTCGACGCTCATGACCATCGGCGTGGTCGTCGCCGTGCCGGACAGGTACATCCAGAGGCCGACCGCGCCCGGCGCCTGCAGCGCTGCGGTGGTATCGCTGCCCTGGAGCAGCCACGAGGCGGGCTCGGCGGCGTTGCCGGCCCAGACCTTCGCCCGGAGCTGCGTCGTGCCGGTGCCCTCGACCTGGAGCCGGACCTTGACGACGTCACCCGCCGAGTAGGTCAGACCCGGGACGGTCGTGGTCGAGATGACGGTCTCGACGCCGGCGATGTTGCGCACGAGCTGTGCGGTGACCGCACCGGACGCCGCCAGCTTCAGCTTCACCCGGTAGTCGTTCGTGGCGTTGATGCGACGACCCACGAGCGCCACCCAGGTGCCGCCTCCGGTCTGCGCCTTGTCGAACGACATCGAGGTCGACACGTCGACGGCGCTGCGCTGCACCGCGTCCAGCGAGGCCGTGCGGCTCGCACCGGCGGTCGCCGAGATGCGACCGGCGCCACCCGAGACCGAGAAGTTGGCGTTGCCGCCGCCCAGGGTCCAGGCGCCACCGACATCGGCGGTGCCGAACCCGGAGACCAGCGTGCGGCCGAAGGCGTCGGCAGCGACCGTGCTCGATGCCGGCGGGGCGGTCACGGTGACCGAGCCGGTCTCGACGTCGGTCGCACCGTCGTCGTCGGTGACGGTCAGCGTCACGGTGTAGGTGCCCGGCGTCGTGTAGGTGTGCGACGGCGCCACGCCGGTGCCCGTGGTGGAGTCACCGAAGTTCCAGGCGTACGAGGCGATCGTCCCGTCCGAGTCGGCCGACGCGGCCGCGTCGAACGAGGCGGCGAGGTTCGACACCGACGAGGTGAACGCCGCGGTCGGCGCCACGTTCGCCGGCGGCGGCGTGTCGCCACCGATGGTCGAGGCGGACAGGTCGTCGACCGACATGACCACCGGGACCTGCGTCGAGGAGCCCGAGACGTAGAACCAGAGGCCCACCGAACCCGGCGCCTGCAGCGCCGCCGAGCTGTCGGTGCCCTGGAGGTTCCACGTGGCCGGCTCGGCCGAGGTGGACTTCCAGATCTTGGCCCGGAGCTGGGTCGTGCCCGTGCCCTCGACCTGCATGCGGACCTTGACCACCTCGCCGGCACCGACGGTGAGGCCGGCGACGTTCGTCGACTGCACGACCGTCTCGACGCCGGCGACCATGCGGGTGATCTGCAGCGACACGGTGCCGTTGGCGGCCACCTTGTACTTGGCGCGGTACTCGTTGGCGGCGTCGATGCGACGACCGATGACCGCAGCCCACGTGCCGCCGCCCGTGGCCGGCTTGTCGAACGACATCGAGGCCGACACGTCGCTGGACGTGCGCTGGACGGAGTCGAGGGTCGCCCTGCGGCTCACGCCCGCCGCGGCCGAGATGCGGCCGACGCCACCAGACACCGAGTAGCTGGTGTTGCCCCCGGTGACCGACCAGGCGCCACCGACGTCCGCGCTGCCGAACCCGGAGGCGAGCGTGCGGCCGAACAGGTCGCGGGCGAAGGTCGTCGCGGCCGGCGGCGCCGTCACGGTGACCGTGCCCGTGGTCTGGTGCGTCGCACCGTCGTCGTCGGTGACCACCAGGGTCACCGTGTAGGTGCCGGCAGCGTTGTAGAGGTGGGAGGCGGTCGGGCCGGTGCCCGTCCCGCCGTCGCCGAAGTTCCACGCCCACCCGACGACGGTGCCGTCGGTGTCGGTGGAGCCGGTGCCGTCGACCGAGGCGGTGAGCCCGCTGACCGACGAGGTGAACGAGGCCGTCGGGGCGACGTTCGCCGGCGGCGCGGTCACCGTGACCGTGCCGGTCTCGACGTCGGTCGCACCGTCGTCGTCGGTCACCGTCAGGGTGACGGTGTAGGTGCCGGGCGTGGCGTAGGTGTGGTTCACCGTCGCGCCGGTCCCGGTCGTCGTGTCACCGAAGTTCCAGCTCCAGTTGACGACGTTGCCGTCGCTGTCGGTCGAGGTCGAGCCGTTGAGCGTGGCGACGAGGCCGTTCACCGACGAGGTGAAGGCGGCGGTCGGGGCGACGTTCGCCGGCGGCGCCGCGGTCACCGTGACCGTGGACGTCGTCGAGTTGGTCGCGCCGTCGTCGTCGGTCACGGTGAGCGTGACCGTGTAGCTGCCCGCGGCGGCGTAGGTGTGGTTCACCGTGGCGCCGGTCCCGGTCGTCGTGTCACCGAAGTTCCAGGCGTACGACGTGATGGTGCCGTCGGTGTCGACGGAGGACGAGGCGTTGAACGAGGCGACCAGGTTCGACGTCGAGCTCGTGAACGACGCCGTCGGGGCGACGTTCGCGGGCGGCGGAGCGGTCACCGTGACGGGCTGGCTGACCTGGTGGGTCGCGCCGTCGTCGTCGGTCACCGTGAGCGTCACGGTCCGGGTGCCGGCCGTGGCGTAGGTGTGCGTCGGCGAGACGCCGGTGCCCGTGGTCGAGTCACCGAAGTTCCACGAGTAGCTGACGATCGTGCCGTCGGGGTCGGTCGACGCCGAGGCGTCGAAGGACGCCACGAGGTCGGTCGACGAGGACGAGAACGCCGCCGTCGGGGCCACGTTCGGCTGCGTCACCGTGACGGTGTGGGTGACCTGGTGGGTCGCGCCGTCGTCGTCGGTCACGGTCAGCGTCACGGTCTTGGTGCCCGGGGTGCTGTAGGTGTGCGACGGCGAGACGCCGCTGCCCTGGGTGCTGTCACCGAAGTCCCAGGCGTACGAGGCGATGGTGCCGTCGGAGTCGGACGAGCCGGCGGCGTTGAAGGTCGCCGTGAGCCCGTTGACCGACGAGGTGAACGCAGCGGTCGGCGCCACGTTGGGCAGCGCGCCGCCGGCTGCGGCCCAGTGGGCCTGCACGGCCGCGGGGCTCAGCGCCGTCGGGTAGATCGCCGCCTCGTCGAGCTGGCCGCGGAAGTTCTGGGTGTTGGCACCGCCCCACATGGAGTCGCTGCCGAGGCGCCAGTAGCCGGTGTAGTCCTGCGGCGTCCCGAAGGTGCCCTCGACCACGAGCTGGCCGTCGACGTACATCTTCTGGGCGCCGCCCTGCTGGGTGACCACCAGGTGGTGCCAGACGCCGTCGTTGTACGACTGCGGCGAGACGATGGTCGACTCCTGGCCCGTCCACACGCCGTAGCGGATCTGGCCGCTGTTGAGCATGTAGGCGGCACGGTCGTAGTTGTTGCTCTGACCGTTCTGGGAGTTGCCGAAGCCGATGATGCGGCCGCCGTCGTTGGTCGTGGTGCGGAACCAGACCTCTTCGGAGAAGACCGTCGGGTTGCTGACCGGCGTCGTCGAGACGACGCGGGCAGCACCGCTGTCCAGGCTGACGGCGCTGCCCGAGGCCGCGGCCGGCGAGGGCGCCTGGCCCAGGGTCACGCCCTCGAAGTAGTTGGCGCCGGTCCCGCCGTTCGCACGGTCGACCGCGTTCGTCCCGGACGTCTCGTCGAGGCGCAGGAACAGGCTGGGGTTGTTCTGCCACACGGCTGCGCCGTAGCTGTCCGCCGGCGGCGTCGGCCAGGTGGCCGCACGACCCGAGGCGAGGAAGTGGCTGCGGACCTTCGCCAGGTCGAGCTGGCCGCCGTAGATGGCGACCTCGTCGATGGTGCCGGAGAAGTTGCTGGTGCTGGGCTGGCCCGGCCACCCGCCGATGTTGTCACCGCCGATGCGCCAGTAGCCGGAGAAGAACTGCGCCGTGTTGCCCTGGGCGTTGGAGCCGACGAGCTTGCCGTCGACGTACAGCTTCAGGCCGTCGGCCCCCATGGTGCCGACCACGTGGTGCCACTGGCCGTCGTTCAGGCCGGACTGGCTCGTCGCCACACGGGTGTTGCCGTCGTAGACGCCGAACTGCAGCGTGCCGTTGTTCGACATGTAGAGGTGGCGGTCGTAGCTGCCGCTGTTCCCCGTGCGGGAGTTGCCGAAGCCGAGGATCTTGCCGCCGGTGTTCGAGCTGGTGCGGAACCAGGTCTCGACCGAGAAGGTCTGCGGACCGGGGACCGGGGTGCCGGTGGTCGACGCCGGGACGGCGCCGCTGCCGGTGAAGGCGGTGGCCGCATCGGTGTCGTTGAGCAGGTTGCCGGCAGCACCGCGCTGGGCGCTCGAGTCGATGCTCAGGTCATCGGCGCCGACCTGGTCGTAGCCGATCGTCCCGGCGGTCTCGCCGAGTCGCCAGTAGGCGCTCGGAGCGTCGGCCAGGACGGCCTGGCGGTACGGGCTGTCCGAGGCCTGCCCGCCCGGCACCGTGCCGGTGGTGGCGGCGCTCGTGACGGTGTTGCCGAACGGGTCGGTGACCCGGATGCGGTAGGTCTGCGTCGAGCCCGGCGCCGAGGTGGTGTCGGTGAAGCTCATCTTGGGCAGCGTCCACCAGTTGGAGTCCGCCGTCAGCGTCTTGACCACGGTCGACGAGCCGACCGTCGCGCCGCGCAGGACCTCGTAGGTCAGGCGCTGGTTGTCACGGTCCCAGACGGCGGCCCACGACACGCGCAGGGTGCCGGGCGAGATGCCGACGAGGGTCGGCGTCGAGTTCTGGATGCCCTGGGGACCCTGGGCGTTCGGTGCGATCTCCTTCACCGCGAAGCGGGCGAGGCCGTACTGGTTGGTGTTGTTCACCCGGGGGAACTCGCCGCCCATCACGACGTACTGGCCGTTGCCCTCGATCGTCCAGGCGGCCTGGGTCTTGCCGGTGTACTCGCCGGCCTGGAGCGTCGGCAGCCAGTGGAGGAGCTGCGGCTTGGGGCGACCGCTGAAGTAGCCGGGGCCGTTGGTGCCGGACTGGGTCTTGGACCAGGCGTTGGCGTACTGGAAGGTCCACGGCTCGGTCTGCGGGTTGCCACCGCTGTTGGTGCAGTCGTGGGTGTGGCTGACGTCGTACACGGCGGAGCCGGCCGCGGCGCCCGGGTAGTGGTGGCCCCCGCACCC
>JAFAFZ010000512.1 GCA_023423215.1 Actinomycetes bacterium | reverse complement strand
GTGCGGGTGCGGCGCTTCGACCCGTCGACCCAGGATCCGGGCGCGCTCGCCCGATCGCCGCTGTCCTCGCAGCCGCCGCGGTGACCACGCCGGCGTCCGTCGAGCGCACGCGCCTGGCCGTGGCCGGTGGTGTCGAGGGTGCCGAGCTGGTGGCGCTCGCCGCCGGCGACCTGACCGCCGAGGTGCTGACCTACGGCGCCCACCTCGTCGGGCTGCGGGTGCCCGACCGCGACGGTCGGATCGACGACGTCGTCGCCTCGCTGCGCGACGGCGCGGGCCGACCGGACCTGGCGCGCTACGCCGACCCGGTCGCGAACCCGCACCTGGGATCGATCGTCGGGCGCCTCGCCAACCGCGTCGGCGGGGCCAACGTGCCGCTCGGTGGTCGGCGGGTGCCGCTCGACGCGAACGAGGGCCGCCACCAGCTGCACGGAGGACCGGTCGGCATCGACCGCCACGTCTGGCGGGTGCTCGACGCCGGTGCCGACACGGCGACCGGCTGCGCCTCGGTGCGCCTCGGCCACGTGAGCCCCGACGGCGACCAGGGCTACCCGGGTCGCCTGGAGCTGCAAGCGTCCTACACACTGCGTGCGGACGGCCTGCGGGTCGAGGTCGAGGCCCGGACCGACCGCACCACGGTCGTCGGCGTCACCCACCACGGCTACTGGAACCTGGCCGGCACGGGCGACCCGGACGCAGCGCTCGCACGACTGCGCGGCCACCGGCTGTCGGTCGCAGCGGAGCGCTGGGTCGTGACCGACGACGAGCAGCTGCCGACCGGCGAGCTGCGTCGCGTCGACGGCACGCCCTTCGACCTGCGTGGTGGTGTCGACGTCGCGGCGCTGCTCGGGGGGCCGGAGCTCGACCCGACCGGTGGGATCGACCACTGCCTCGTGCTCGACCCGGCGGACGGGAGGCCGGCCGCGGTGCTGGTCGACCCCGTGTCGGGTCGTCGGCTGGAGGTGCGCACCGACCAGGTCGGGTTGCAGGTGTACACGTCGAACCACGGCGCCGGGGACCTGCCGCGCCACGCGGCCATCTGCCTGGAGCCCCAGGCGTGGCCGGACTCGCCGAACCACCCCGGCTTCCCGGACCTGACCCTGCGCCCGGGTGAGGTGTACCGCTGGGCCGTGGACCTGCGGGTCGGCGCCACCTGATCCCGGGTGAGGCGGGTCAGCCGAGGGTGAGGGCGGTCTCCCGCAGCTCGTCGCGCACGTCGGGGTGGGCGATCTCGACGAGCGCCAGCGCCCGCTCCCGCACCGTGCGGCCCTTCAGCTCGGCCGGGCCGTACTCGGTGATGACCACGTCGACCTGGTGGCGCGGGGTCGTCACCGCCATGGTCGGGCCCAGGTTGGTCAGGACCCGTGACACGAGCTGGCCGTCGACCACGCTGGACGAGCGCAGGCACAGCAGCGAGCGGTCGTCGCTCTGCAGCCCCGCGCCCGCCAGGAAGTCCTCGTGGCCGCCGGTGCCCGAGTACTGGCGGCGGTTGATGGTGTCCGCCGCCACCTGGCCGTACAGGTCGACCGCAGTGGCACCGTTGATCGACACGAAGTCGTCGTTCGCCGCGATCACGTCGCCCGAGTTCACGACCTCGACCGGCAGGAACCGCACCAGGTCGTTGCCGTCGAGCCACTCGTAGAGCTCGGGCGTGCCGGCCGCGAACGTCGTGATCGACATGCCCTCGAACCCGCCCTTGTTCGTGTTCGTCACCTTGCCGGCCTGGTGCAGGCGCATCAGGCCCGTGGTGAACATCTCGGAGTGCACCCCGTACCCGCCGCCGGAGCCCTCGCACAGGAGCGTCGCGATCAGCGACGGGATCGCCCCGATGCCGGTCTGCAGCGTGGCGCCGTCGGGCAGGTAGCGGCGCGCGTGCTCGGCGATCGCGTGGTCGACCTCATCGGCCGGCGGCTCGGCCAGGTCGACGGGGTGGGCGTCGCTCTCGAAGATGACGTCGATCTCGTCGACGTGCAGGCGGTGCGGGTGCTCGGGCATCAGCCCGTGGGTGCGCGGGTAGTGCGGCGAGTGCTCGACGACGAGCAGCCGGTCCGGGTCCGCACCCGCCGCGTGCAGCGCGTCGACCGTCGCCCCGGCGTGCAGCGACAGGCTGCACCACCCGTCCGCGTCGGGCGGTGCCGTCGCGGTCGCCATCACCCGGGGTGCCAGCGCCTCGATGATGGGTGCGAACCGCCGGAAGTCCGCCGGCACGTACTGCACGTCGGCGCCGCCGTCGCGCAGCAGGCGCTCGGCCGGTCCGAAGAAGCCCGACCGGTAGTGCACGTTAGGGTGGTTGAACACCGAGTAGAGGTCGGTGAGCAGGGCGCCGAACATCTGCAGGTCGACCCAGTCGTCACGCTCGCCCAGGGCGTGCAGGAACGCGTTCGGGTGCGCCGGCCCGAGTCCGACGACCAGCGTGTCCGAGGCTCGCACCACCTCGGTCGCCTCCGCTGCCGAGGCGACCCGTCGTGCCGTCATGTGCGCTCCTCCCGCCGGTCCGCTGGGGCCGGGTCCGATGTGCCGTCGACCGTATCCGCCGCGGCGCCCGGGACTGCGCGAGGCTCACGGGGCGACCCGACCGACCCGGCGGGTCGAGTCGGATCGGGGGTGTGGCGAGTGGACAGCGACGGCATGAACCTGGCGACCGTCTGGGAGACCGTGGCCGCGACGGTGCCGGACGCGCCGGCGACGATCCACCGCGATGAGGTGCACTCGTGGCGGACCTTCGAGGACCGCGCCGCCCGTCTGGCGGCGTGCTTCGACGAGGTCGGCGTCGGCCACGACTCGAAGGTCGCCCTGTACCTGCCGAACCGTCCCGAGTACCTCGAGGCGACGTTCGCCGCGTTCAAGGTGCGCGCGGCGACCGTGAACGTGAACTACCGCTACCTGGAGTCCGAGCTCGAGTACCTGTTCGACAACTCCGACGCCGAGGTGGTCGTCGTCTCGGCGGACCTGATCTCCCGCCTCGAGCACCTGCGCCACCGGTTGCCCGGGGTGCGCCGCTACGTCTGCGTGGGAGCGGACGGCTCCCACGCCTGCCCGGAGTGGGCGCTCGACTACGAGCAGGCCGTCGCGACGCACTCGCCGCTGCCGCCGATCGACCGCAGCGGTGACGACCTCTGGCTGCTCTACACGGGCGGCACGACCGGCATGCCGAAGGGGGTGATGTGGCCCCACCGCAGCCTGCTCGGCACCGCTGCCGCGACCTTCGCCATCGTCAAGGAGCCGGTGCCCGCCGACGTCGAGGGCGTCGCGCGCGTCGCCGCGACCTTCGCCGAGCGCGGCAAGGCGGTGCGGCTGCTGCCGGCCGCGCCGCTGATGCACGGCACCTCGGCCATCACGTCGCTCGCCGTGCTGTCGACGGGCGGCTGCGTCGTCACGCTCGCCTCCCGGTCGTTCGACGCGCACGAGCTGTGCCGTGCCGTGCAGGACCACCGGGTCACCCAGCTCACGATCGTCGGGGACGCGTTCGCCAAGCCGATCCTGGCGGCGCTCGAGGACGCGGCGGCGGTCGGCGAGCCCTACGACCTGTCCTCGTTGAAGGTGATCGTCTCGTCGGGCGTGATGTGGTCCCAGCAGACCAAGGACGCCCTGCTGGAGTGGACCGGCGCGACGCTCGCCGACACCCTCGGCTCCTCCGAGGGCGTCGGCTTCGCCAGCTCGGTCGCGCGGCGTGGGCAGGCGGCGCCGACGGCGCGCTTCAGCCTGGGCGAGCACGCTCGCGTGTTCACCGAGGACGGCGTCGAGGTCGTGCCCGGCTCGGGGGAGCGCGGCCTGATGGCCGTCGGCGGGCCGATCCCGATCGGCTACTACAAGGACCCCGGCAAGACGGCCGGCACGTTCCGGACCTTCGCAGGGCGGGTCTGGTCGGTGCCCGGCGACTACGCGACCGTCGAGGCGGACGGCACGATCGTGCTGCTCGGTCGTGGCTCGGCCTGCATCAACACCGCGGGCGAGAAGGTCTACCCCGAAGAGGTCGAGGAGACGCTGAAGCTGCACGCCGCGGTGCTCGATGCGAACGTCGTCGGCGTCGCGGACGACAAGTGGGGCCAGTCGGTGAACGCCGTCGTGTCGCTCGTCGCCGGCCTGGCCGCCGAGGACCGCCCGTCGCCGGAAGACCTGATCGCCCACACGCGTGCCCACCTGGCCGGCTACAAGTGCCCCAAGCGCGTCGTCGTGGTCGACGTCGTCGAGCGGGGCCCGAACGGCAAGCCCGACTACCGGTGGGCGGCGTCGGTGGTCGACGCCGCGGTCGCAGCGGAGCGACCCGCCCGCTGAGCCCGTCCCTCCCTCCCGATCTGTTCGTCGCCCACTCGATCTGTTCGTCGAGGTACGCCGGTTCGGGGTAGCTCGACGAACGAAACGGTCGACACGAGGGGGAGGCTGAGGCGGTGCTCCGACATCTGTGCCCCTGCACGCATCGATCGCGCACGCTGTGGCTAGAGTCACACCGCCGCGATCCGGGGGGATCGTCGCACCAGGGGGAACCATGAAGCGTGCACTGGCGGTACTGATCGCGGTGACGGCGCTCGTCGCAGGGGCGTGTGGCGCCTCGGGCAGCGACGACGCCTCCGGCGAGGACGAGGGCTCGACCACGACCGAGGCCGACGGCGGCGGCACCGCAGCACCGGCCGACGGGGTGTTCGGCGACCTCGAGGAGCCGGTCTGCGGCGAGGGCGACCTGACGGTCGAACCGTCCGAGGCCGGCATCGGGCCGGACAAGCTCTACCTCGGCGTCGCCAACGACCGCAGCGCCGAGCTGCGACCGGGTCTGAACAAGGTCATGTACGACGCGGGCGTTGCGTTCGCCGGCTGGTGCAACGAGCAGGGCGGCATCGGCGGCCTGCCGATCGAGATCGTCGACCTGGACGCCGCTCTGTTCAACGTCGAGGCGGCCATGACCACGGCGTGCAACGACGTCTTCGCCATGGTCGGCGGCGGCCTCGCCCAGGACGCGCTGATGTTCTCGGGCAAGGAGGGCAGCGACTTCCACCAGTGCGGGATGATCGACATCCCGGGCTTCGCCGTGTCCGCCGAGAAGGCCGACTCCAACGGCCAGGTGCAGCCGATCCCGAACCCAGGCAGCTCGGTCGCCAACACCTGGTTCCACGACTTCACCGAGCTGTACCCCGAGGACGCGGCCAAGTGGTCCGCCATCTGGGGCGAGCTGCCCTCGCTCGAGATCGTCAAGACCAAGTACGCCACCGCGGTCGACGGCGTCGACGGCATGGAGGACGTCGGCGAGCAGTCGTACCCCGTGGTCGGCATCACCGACTGGACGCCCTACGCCCAGCGCATGATCGGCGAGGGCGCCACGAGCTTCAGCTGGGTCGGCGAGGTCGAGAACCTGAACGGCTTCCTGAAGGCCGCCCGCCAGGCCGGCTGGGAGGGGACGCCGCTGCTCGAGACGAACATGTACGACCAGAAGCTCCTGACCCCCGAGTCCGAGGGCGCGATCGTCCGCATGCAGCTGCACACGCTCGAGGAGGCCGAGGAGTGGCCGGCGATCCAGCAGTACCTCGACATGGTCGACACCTACGTCGACGGCGGCGAGACCGGTGCCCTGGGCATCCAGACGATGTCGGCGTTCCTGCTCTTCGCGACCGCGGCCAACGCGTGCGGCGAGCTGAACGACGGCGTGCTCGACCGCACGTGCATCCTGGAGCAGGCGGCCGAGGTCGACGACTGGACCGCAGGCGGCCTGCACGCCCCGCAGGATCCGGCGAAGAACACCGAGGCCGTGGCCAGCCCCTGCAGCATGCTGCTCGTCGTGAAGGACGGGAAGTTCGAGCGCCTCTACCCGGAGCTCGGCGGCGAGGGCGACGACATCGACGGCTTCCACTGCCCGGAGGACGGCGTCACCGAGGTCACCGCGGACGTGGGCGAGGGCAAGGTCGATCCCGACCGGCCCATCTGAGCCGACCACCCTTCGACGCACGGGCGTCGGTCGACCACCGGTCGGCCGGCGCCCGTGGCGCGTCCGGACCGGCGGCGTCGGCCGTCAGGCGGCGGCGGTCAGATGTCGACGGTCAGATGTCGACGGTGTCGGCGGTGCCGATCCAGGCCCGCACCGCCGTCTCGAGCTCGGCGATGCGGCCGGGCAGCAGCTCGAGGGGGACCGGGCCCGACAGGTGGTAGCCCTGTGCCACGTCGCAGCCGAACTCGGCGAGCCGTGCGAGCGTCACCGCGTCGGGCACGCCGTCCGCGCTGACGCTCAGGCCGAGCTGGTGCGACAGGTCGATCGTCGAGCGCACGATCGCGGCGTCCGCCGGCACCGTCGCGATCGTCGAGACGTAGCTGCGATCGATCTTCAGCCCGACCACGGGCAGGTGCTGCATCGTCGACAGCGAGGTGTAGCCGGTGCCGAAGTCGTCCACGACGAAGCGCAGGCCGAGCGCGGAGAGCCGTGCGAGCGCCTCGTGGGAGCGTGCCGGGTCGTCCATCAGCTCGGTCTCGCTGACCTCGATCTCGAGCAGCTCGGGTCGCAGCTCGCCCGAGCGCAGCAGCAGCTCGACGAAGGTGGTCAGGTCCGGGGCGAACAGGTTGCGCACGGCCAGGTCGGTCGTCACGACGAGCGGTGCGCCGCCGTGCCCGTCCGCCCCGGCGCCGGCGAGCAGCAGCGCGGTGCGGGCGGCCTCGCCCAGCACCCACCGCGTCAGCGGCTGGATCAGCCCCGACTGCTCGGCGAGCTCGAGGAACTCCATCGGCAGGCGGGCGGTGTCGTCCTCGCGCTGCCAGCGCAGCACGGCCTCGACCTTGGTGACCCGCCCGGAGCGCAGGTCGATCTGCGGCTGGTAGCGCAGCTCGAGGT
>JAFAFZ010000027.1 GCA_023423215.1 Actinomycetes bacterium | reverse complement strand
GCGCGGGGAACTCGGTGCTCGTCACCGCCCGCCGCCCCGAGTCCGTGCAGGACCTGGTGGACGCGCATCCGGGCCACGCCGTCAGCGCACCGCTCGACGTCACCGACCGGGACCAGATCGCCGAGGCCGTCGAGGCGGCCCGCGCCGCGTTCGGGGGCGTCGACGTGCTGGTGAACAACGCCGGCTACGGCTACCTGTCCGCCGTCGAAGAGGGTGACGACGCCGAGGTGCGCGCCCTGTTCGACACGAACTTCTTCGGCGCGGTCGACATGATCAAGGCCGTCCTCCCCGAGATGCGTGCGCAGGGCTCGGGCCACATCGTGAACGTGAGCTCCATGACCGGCATCGTGACCAATCCGCCGAACACGTACTACTCGGCGACGAAGCACGCGCTGGAGGCGTTGACCGAGGGCCTCTCGAAGGAGGTCGGGCCCCTCGGCATCAAGGTCACGGCCATCGAACCCGGCGCGTTCCAGACCGACTACCTGACCCGCTCGATGCGAGAGGCCGAGAGCATCGACTCCTACGGCCACGTGACCGAGCGCAAGGAGCTCATGAAGGCCTTCGGCGAACACCTCCCCGGCGACCCCGCCAAGCTCGCGGCCGCGGTGCTGCAGGTGGTCGAACTGGACGATCCGCCGCTGCGACTGCTGCTCGGACAGGACGTGCTGAACGCCTTCCGCGAGAAGACGGCGGCGTGGACTGCGACGGTCGACGAGTGGGAGCACGTCACGACCTCGGTGAACTTCTCGTGAGCGGCGCAGCGGCATCGACCTTCGGTGCGACCTCGACGACGGACGAGGTGCTCGAGGGCGTCGACCTGACCGGCCGGCGTGTGCTCGTGACCGGGGCCTCGGCGGGCCTCGGCGTCGAGACGGCCAGGTCGCTCGCAGCACACGGAGCCGAGGTGCTCGGCGTCGTGCGCGACCCCGACAAGGCCCGCGCGGCGCTCCAGGAGGCCGGTGCCGGCGACGTGCGCCTGTACCAGGCCGACCTGGCCTCGCTCGACTCGGTGCGTGCGGCCGCCGACGCGATCGTGGCCGACGGGTGCGACCGCCTGGACCTGCTGATCGGCAACGCCGGGATCATGGCGTGCCCGCGGGGCACCACCGCCGACGGGTTCGAGCTGCAGTTCGGCACGAACCACCTGGGCCACTTCGTGCTGGTGAACCGCCTGGCGCCGCTGCTGCTCGCCGGCGCGCCGTCACGGGTCGTCATGGTGTCCTCGGCCGGCCACCGCTTCGGCGACGTCAGCCTGGACGACCCGGACTTCGAGACCACGCCGTACGACGAGTGGACCGCCTACGGGCGGGCGAAGACCGCCAACGTGCTGTTCGCCGTCGAGCTCGACCGTCGCCTGCGCGAACGCGGCGTGCGCGCGACGGCGCTGCACCCGGGCGGCATCGTCACCGAGCTCGGCCGCCACCTGACCGAGGAGAAGATCGGCGCGCTGGTCGAGGCGCGCGGCGACCGCACCTTCGAGTGGAAGTCGGTGCCGCAGGGCGCGGCCACCTCGGTCTGGACGGGCGTCGTGGCCGACGCCGACGCGGTCGGCGGCCGGTACTGCGAGGACTGCGCGGTCGCACCCGTCATCGACGACCCCGACGAGTCGCCCGGTGTCATGCGCTACGCGCTCGATCCCGACACCGCCGCCGCGCTCTGGACCCGCTCCGAGGAGCTGGTCGGCGAGACCTTCCCCCTCTGAGCGCCGCCCGCCGCCGCTGAGGGCCGAGCTCCGCCGAACCCCCCGATCGGTGGGGGTGCTGCGGCGCGCCCGGGGGTAGATCCGGATCGGCGGCCGGTGCCGCCGATCCCCGTGGGGCCGCTCAACTCTCTTTGACCTCGGTAGATGACAGCAAAGAACCTTAGGTGCTAAGGTAATCCGCATCGAGTCGATCACATCCAGGGGGGATGAGTGACGATCACGGGTTTCCGCACGGCCCTGCTGCCACCGCTGGCGACGGACATCACCTCGCCACGGTTCTCGATCAGCAGCATCCACAACGTCGGCGTGCACCTCGTCGACGACTCCGGGCTCTCGGGCTTCAGCTACGCCTACGTCTTCGACCCGCACTCGTCGAACGCGATCCAGGAGCTCATCACGCTGTTCGCCGAGTCCTACGTCGGCACCGAGGCCGAGGAGCTGCGCGCCGTGCGGACCGGGCTGCTCACGACGAAGGCCAACTTCCTCGGCGTGCGCGGCCTGGTCCGCCTGGCCTGCGCCGCGCTCGACATGGCCGCGTGGGACCTGCTCTGCAAGCAGCGGGGCACCAGCCTGGGCGGGCTGGTCGGCCTGGAGCGGCGTGAGCAGCCGGCGTTCACCGCCGCGGGGCTGTGGTCGGGCCTCAGCCCCGAGGATTGCGCCCGCATCACGCCCGAGGTCACCGCCGACTTCCACACGCCGCACGTGAAGATGTGGATCGGCACCACCGACGTCGAGTTCGAGTACGAGCGGGTCGCCGCGGTGCGAGAGGCGCTCCAGCCCGGTGCCGCCCTCGTCGTCGACGCCGCGCAGGCCTACGACTGGCGCACCGCGGCCCGCCTGGCGCAGCGCATGGCCGACCTGGACGTCACCTGGTTCGAGGACCCGGTCGAGTACGACGACCTGGACGGTCTGGCCGCCTTCGCCGCCGAGGCGCCCATGCCGATGGGCACCGGCGAGCACGTCTACGGCCTCGACCAGCTGAAGCAGCTGCTCGACCTGGGCGCGACGAAGTACGTCGTGCTGGACCTTGAGCGCATCGGTGGAATCACCGACGTGCTCGCCGCCGCGGCGCTCTGCGAGGCGTACCGTGTCGAGCTCGTCACGCACTGCTATCCGCACGTCTCGGCCCAGGTGCTCGCGACGGCGCGCGCCGGCACGTGGTGCGAGCTCGCCCCGCTCTGGGACGGCTACTTCGGCACCCTCGACGTGCGCGACGGGATGGTCCAGGTCGACACCGACGTCGTGGGCATCGGCCTCGACCGGATCGACGAGGACCAGGCAGCCGCCTGAGGACGTACCGGTCGCACCCGACGTCGCCCGCCGGCACGTCCGTCGCGACCCTCGACCGTCGTCGCCGGACGGCGGTCACCGCCAGACCCAAGCAAGCAACGAGGCGGGCAGCCCGGGGTCGATCCCGGGTCCGCAGGAACAGGGGGGTTGATGAAGCAGCACTGGGTGCGCAGCGCCGTGGCCATGGGTCTCGGCGTGCTGCTCGCGACGTCGTGCGCCAGCACGTCGAACGACGAGTCGAGCGGATCG
>JAFAFZ010000008.1 GCA_023423215.1 Actinomycetes bacterium | reverse complement strand
GGGGGGGGGGCCCCCCGCACCCCCCGATGACCGCGGACGATCCGCACCCCAGGACACGAGCATCCCTTGGACAAGTTCCTCACGTTCACCATCGCCGGGCTGTCGACCGCCGCCATCTACGCGGTCGCCGCATCGGGCCTGGTGGTGACCTACACGACCTCCGGGATCTTCAACTTCGCCCACGGCGCCTTCTCGATGATGGCGGCGTTCATGTACTGGCAGGTGATGGTGGGGTGGGGCGTGCCGATGCTGCCCGCCGCGCTCATCGTCGTGTTCGTGATCGCGCCGTTGTTCGGCGCGCTCATCGAACGGGTGATCATGCGGGGCATCGAGGGGACCAGCGACGTCGTGAAGATCGTCGTGACGATCTCGTTGATGGTCGCCCTGCTCGGCATCTCGCAGGTCATCTGGGAGCCGAACGTCGCCCGACCCGTGCCCGCCTTCTTCGAGGGGAAGACGATCGAGCTGTTCGGCGTGATCGTCTCGTACCAGCGCATCATGACGATGGTCGTCGCGATCATCGTGGCGATCGGCCTGCGGCTGGTCTTCACCCGCACCCGCCTGGGCAGCGCCATGCGCGCGGTCGGCGACGACCGCAGCCTGCTGCAGCTGAACGGCGGACGTCCCGGCCGCACCTCGATGCTCGCCTGGGCGCTCGGCGCCGGCATGGCCGCCATCTCCGGCGTGCTCATCGCCTCGGAGCAGACGTTGAGCGCCACGGCGCTGACGCTGCTCTTCATCAACGCCTACGCCGTCGCGGTGGTGGGTCGCCTGCGGAGCCTGCCGGGCGCCTTCCTCGGCGCCGTCATCCTCGGCCTGCTCCAGTCCTACGCGATCGGCTACATCCCGCAGGACGCGATGCTCGGGCCGATCAGCCTCCAGTCCCTCCAGCAGGCCATCCCGGCGATCATGCTGTTCGTCGTGATCGTGCTGCAGCCCCAGGCACGGCTGCGTGCCCACGGCGTCACCCGCCGCACCGCCGTGTCGGCACCGCCCTCGCAGCGCGTCGCGCTGATCGGCGGCGTCGTGTTCGTGGCGGTCATCGCCGGCATCGGCTCCCTGATGGCGGCACCCGACCTGAACCTGGTCGTGACCGGGTTCTACGTGGCGATCGTGACGCTCTCGCTCGTGCCGCTCACCGGCTACGCCGGGCAGATCTCGCTGGCACAGCTCACCTTCACCGGCATCGGCGCCGTCGCCATGGCGACCTGGGGGGCGAACGGCTCGTTGCTCGGCGTCGTCGCCTCGATCGCCGTCTGCGCCGTCGTCGGCGGGCTCATCGCCTTCCCGGCGCTGCGCCTCTCGGGCATCTACCTCGCGCTCGCCACCGCGGCGTTCGCGATGTTCTGCTCGGCGATGTTCTTCAACCAGGTCGACGTCATGCCCGGCGGCAACCGGCAGGTGCCGCGGCTGAACATCGGGCCGCTGTCCATCGACAGCGACTTCAGCCAGCTCGTCCTGCTGGCCGTCGTGTTCGCCGTCATCGGCAACCTGCTGATCGTGCTGCGCCGCAGCGCGTGGGGTCGCCGCCTGACCGCCATGAAGGACTCGCCCGTCGCCTGCGCGACGCTCGGCCTGAACCTGACCTCGACCAAGGTCGGCGTGTTCGCCCTGTCCGCAGCGATCGCCGGCGCCGCCGGCGCCGTGTCCGGCCGCACGTTCCTGGCCGACACGTTGGCGCTGCCGGGCTCGCTGCCCATCACGATGATGGCGGTGGTCGGCGGCATCGGCTCGGTCGCCGGTGCGTTCTTCGGCGGCATGCTGCTCGGCGCCTTCCCGATCGGCGCCACGATCTTCGCGGCCAACGCGATCGGCATCTTCGGCTTCATCTCGCTGTCGGTGAAGGACGTGCTCGTGTTCACGCCCGGCATGATGGGCATCAGCCTCGGGCGCGACCCCGACGGCGCCGCGCCGCAGCTCGCCGCCGGCTTCGGTGCCGTGGCGAAGTCGCCGCCCTCGTTGGTCACGACCGCGATCGGCGGGGTGCTCATCTGGGCGCTGGCCCGCTTCGAGGCCATCGGCAACTGGTCGTTCCTCGCCGCGGCGCTGGTGTTCGTGTTCGCCGTCGTCCCGCTGTTGCCGCTGCTGTTCGCACCGTCCTCGGCGATCCCCGGTCGGCGCGTCGCCACCTCGATCTACATGGTGATGATGGTCGCCGTCGCCGCGGCGATCCCGTGGGGCACCGCCATCGAGTCGAACGGTCTGCGCATCGTCGCGATGTTCGCCTTCATCGGCCTCGTGGCCGTGACCACGATCGGCATCTTCGGCACCAACCCGATGGACCTGGCCGAGGACGCGCCGGCACCGGTGCCCTCGCCCGACCTGCTGGGCATCGACCGTCCGATCAGCCGTGCGGACGCGCTGGACGCTGGTCGTGCGCTGGGCATCGACGAGGAGCTGCTCAGCCCCGGCGGCGCAGAACCGATCACCCTCGTGCACCAGGGGGCGTCGTCGTGAGCGTGCTCGAGCTGGACTCCCTCTCGGTCCGCTTCGGCGGCCACCTCGCGGTCAGCGACGTCTCGATGAAGGTCGAGGGTGGCCGCGTCAGCGGACTGATCGGCCCGAACGGTGCCGGCAAGACCACCACCTTCAACGCGATCTGCGGCGTCGTGAACCCGTCCGCCGGTCGGGTGCGCCTCGGCGGCAAGGACATCACCAAGGTCGGCACGCACAAGCGGGCGCGCCTCGGCATCGGCCGCACGTTCCAGCGGCTCGAGGTGTTCCACTCGCTCACCGTGCGCGAGAACATCCAGGTCGGGCTCGAGATCCGTCGCAGCTGGTCCCGCCGGGGCGGCGCGCTCCCGCAGTACCTGGCGGACGGCGGCGACCCCGACCCTGCGGCCGAGATCGACCTGATCCTCGAGCGCCTGGACCTGGGACACCTGGCGGACCAGCCGGTCGGCGCGCTGCCGACGGGGCACGCCCGCCTGGTCGAGCTCGGCCGGGCCCTGGCTGCTCGGCCCTCGATCCTGCTGCTCGACGAGCCGGCCTCGGGCCTCGACGACGCCGAGACCGACATCTTCGGCGACCTGCTCGTCACCCTCGCCGGCAACGGCCTCGGCATCCTGCTGGTCGAGCACGACGTCGCCCTCGTCATGCGGGTGTGCACGCAGCTCTCGGTGCTGGACTTCGGACAGGTCATCGCCTCGGGCACGCCCGAGGTCGTCCGTGCGAACGAAGCGGTGCTCGCGGCGTACCTCGGCACGGCGCCCGCCGCCGTGTCGGCCTCCACGCCGCTGCCGCCCGCGCTCGGCGGCGACGGCGTGCACCCGGCCGCCGCGGGCGGACTGACCGGTGACGGCGTGCACGGGAACGGACACCACTCATGAGCGACCTCGTCCTTCCGGAACCGCTGCTCGAGCTGCGCGGGGTGCGCGCCGCCTACGGCACGATCGAGGTGCTCCACGGCGTGGACCTCCAGGTCCCCGCGGGCACCGTCGTCGCCCTGCTCGGCCCGAACGGCGCGGGCAAGAGCACCACGCTGCAGGTCGCCTGCGGGCTGATGTCGCCGACCGCGGGGTCGGTCCTGCTCGCAGGGCGCGACGTCACCGGGGTCAAGTCCGAGGAGCTCGCCCGTCGTGGCGTCACGACGATCCCCGAGGGCAAGGGCATCTTCCCGAACCTGACGGTGCGAGAGAACCTGCTCATGGCGACCTACGCCGGCGCTGCGATGAAGCACGTCGAAGCGGTCGCGTACGAGCGCTTCCCCCGCCTCAAGGAGCGTCGCTCCCAGCTCGCCGGCACCCTCTCGGGCGGCGAGCAGCAGATGTTGGCGATGGCCCGTGGCCTCGCCGTCGACCCCGCGGTGCTCCTCCTGGACGAGCTGTCCATGGGCCTGGCGCCGCTGGTGGTCGAGGAGCTCTACGGCATCGTCGCCCAGATCGCCAGATCCGGCACGTCGATCCTCGTCGTGGAGCAGTTCGCCCGCACCGTGCTGGGGGTGGCTGACATCGCCGCCATCATGGTGAACGGGTTGGTCCGTCGGGTGGGAACCCCGGCGGAAGTCGAGCAAGAGTTGTCCGCTGCCTATCTGGGTGGGTGAATCCCGTGAATGAAAACGACGCACGTATCGAGCAGTTCAAGTCCGAGATCGAGGGGCTGAAGCTGCGCGGCAGTTCGAGCGAGGGGGAGAAGCGCCTGCTCGTGATCGGCGTGATCCTCACCGTGGCCGGCGTGATCCTCGCGATCTTCGGTGCGGTCGAGGTCGGGCTCACCGGCGACTCGCCCGCGGACCAGCGCGCCTACATGGCCCAGGGCTCGTTCCTCGGCATCGCGCTGATCATCGCCGGCGTCGCGCTGTTCATCCGCTTCTCGCTGGCGCGGTACCTGCGCTTCTGGATGATCCGCCTGACCTACGAGAGCCGGGCGAACACCGACCGGATCGTCGACGCGATCGAGCGTGCCGCCGGCATCGACTCGTCGCTGACGGCGCCGCCCAACTCGACCGTGGCGCCGCCCGCCACCCCGCCCGCCATGCCGCCGACGCCGCCCGCGGGCGTGCCCCAGGC
>JAFAFZ010000569.1 GCA_023423215.1 Actinomycetes bacterium | reverse complement strand
CCCCGATCGACCCGCCCTCGTCCCCCTCGCCGGGGACGACGACCGCAGGAACGGACCGTGCGCCGACCCTCGGCGTGGCGGTCCAGGCCCCTTCCGCAGCTGGAGCGCTCGCCGAGGCGGTGCGGCTCCACGCCGAGGTGCTGTCGTCGCAGCCACCTCCCACTCCTCCCGTCGCGCCCGACTGACGCACGCCCGCACCGACGCACCGCGTCGGACGAGGCGCACGACGGCAGCTCGCCGTCGTGGCCGTCAGATCGAACGTGAACGACAAGGAGAGAACCATGGACCACGCAATGCGGTGGGCGATCCGACTCGCCCTCTTCCTGACCGCGCTCTTCGTGCTGAGCACCGGTGTGGCCGGCGCGCAGGAGCCGGGTGACGTGCAGGTCGATCTTCCGATCGACGTCTGCGGCATCGGCGTCGGGCTGCTGGGCGACAGCTCGGCGGACTGCGCCGGCCCGGCTCCCGCCGAGCCCGTGACGCCGGTCGAGCCGGCACCCCGACCCCCCTCCGACGACTCCACCGAGCCTTCGGCCGACTCCCTCGTCGGCGACGTCGCCGCCGACGTCCGGATCCCGGTCGACGTCTGCGGCATCGGGGTGGGCTCCACCACCGCCGACTGCGGCGGCGCGGCCACCACGCCCCAGCCCGCTCCCGAGCCGCCCGCCCCGTCCGGTTCCGGCTCGGACCCGGTGGTGCCGGGAGTGCTCGGCGACGTCGATGCGGACCTCGACGTGCCGGTGTCGGTGTGCGGCATCGGTGTCGGCATCCTCGGCGACTCCGGTGCCGACTGCACCGGGGCCGCGCCTGCTCCGTCAGCCGGTGACCCCGGCGACGGTGGCGCTTCCCCCGGCGACGGGGGTGGCCTGATCGGCGACCTCCTCGGCGCTGACCTCGTCGACGACGTGCTCGGCGGCGTCGTGGGTGGCCTGCCCGGTGGGGGCCTCGTGGACGGCGTCCTGGACGACGTGCTCGACGAGGTGGTGCCGGGCACCGGGTCGGCCGGCCCGGTGGTCGGTGACGTCGAGGCGGACGCCCAGATGCCCGTGTCGGTCTGCGGCATCGGTGTCGGCCTGCTCGGCTCCAGTGCCTCGGACTGCGCGCAGGTCGCCTCGACGACCGTCGAGCCGCCGACGACCGGTGGCCCCACCGATCCCGGCGAGCAGCCCACGGGCCCCGAGCAGCCGGTGCTGCCCGAGGGCCTGCCCGTCGACCTTCCCACGGGCGAGCTCGGCTCCGGCCCGTCCGGCCTCGGGACCCTCGCGGGTCTGGCAGGGTCGGCGGGCATGTCCGGCATGGTCGACTCGCTGACCGGGCTGCCGCTCGGCGCCACGCTCCCGCTCGTCGAGCTGGTGCAGGGCGCCCTCGCACACACCGGGCTGGGCGCGGACGCGATCTCGCTCGTCGTCACGGGCCTGGTGCTCCTGCTGGGCGGTCTGGCACTGCGCCGCGGCGCGACGCCGCTCGCCTGATCGGACGGCTGCACGTGGGCGTCCCTGCGGGGGCGCCCACGTCGGCGCGTCCCGCCGCCGGCCGGGCCGGATCGTGCGTGGTGGTGGTCGTCCAGCGACCACGGTGACGCACGATCCCGAGCGGAGAGCTCCGGCTCCGCATCGTGCGTGGTGGTGGTCGTCCAACAGCCTCGTCCACGATCGATCCTCTGCCGAGCGCCGCCCGGCTCGCCTCCGCCGCCCGACGAAAGATCCTTTCTGACGGATCGTCAGAAGTTCCTTGACCTCACTGCGCGCGCAAACGAGGGTGGAGAGTGACGTCCGAGCAGGGGGTGTCGTCGGCGTCCGAGCGCTCCGCGCTGCACTCGAGAGGGGAACCCGCCATGCACGACGATGGATCCGACGCGCCCACGAACGTGTCGAGACGACAGGTGATGGGGGCGGCGTCCGTGCTGGGCGCCGCCGGACTGCTCCAGTGGACACCGGCCTTCCAGTCGCCCGCCGGGGCGGCGTCGGTCGTCCCGCCGGGGTTCCCGTCCTCGATCCCGCTGTACCAGCAGGCGTACCGCAACTGGGCGGGCGACATCGCCGTCGACGCGCTCTGGACGTGCGCCCCGCGCACCCCGGACGAGGTCGTCGCGATCGCGAACTGGGCGCGCGGCGCCGGCTACAAGCTGCGCGCACGCGGCAAGATGCACAACTGGTCGCCGCTCGTCGTGACCCCGGGCTCGACCGAGGCGAAGCAGGTCCTGCTCGACACCACCCAGCACTTGACGGCGATGAGCGTCGCCGGCGGCTCCCCGGCCACCATCACCGCGCAGACCGGCGTGACGATGGAGGCCCTGCTGACCCGGCTGGAGCAGTCCGGCTACGGGCTCACCGCCACGCCCGCTCCGGGCGACCTCACGCTGGGCGGCGTGCTCGCCATCGACGGCCACGGCACGGCGGTGCCGGCGAACGGCGAGACCCGCGTGCCCGGCACCACCTACGGCTCGGTCAGCAACCTGGTGACCTCGCTCACCGCGGTCGTGTGGAACCCGTCGACGAACCAGTACGCGCTGCGGACCTTCGCCCGCAGCGATCCCGGGATCCGTCCGCTGCTGACCCACGTCGGACGATCCTTCGTGACCTCGGTGACCCTCCAGGTCGGCGCGAACCAGCGGCTGCGCTGCCAGAGCTGGTTCGACATCAACTGGCAGGACCTGTTCGCGCCGGCGGCGACCGCCGGGTCCCGCAGCCTGCGCAGCTACGTGCAGAGCTCGGGTCGCGTCGAGGCGATCTGGTTCCCGTTCACCGACAACCCGTGGCTGAAGGTCTGGTCGGTGAAGCCGTCCAAGCCGCTGCTCTCCAAGACGGTGAACAGCCCGTACAACTACCCGTTCTCGGACAACCTCTCGGCCGAGCTCACCAGCCTGATCGGCCAGATCGTCGCCGGCAACGGCTCGCTCACACCGACCTTCGGCACGACGTAGATCGCCGTCGTGGGCTCGGGGCTGATCACGCCCGGGACCTGGGACATCTGGGGTTGGTCCAAGAACTCGCTGCTCTACGTGCGGCCCTCGACGTTGAAGGTCACCGCCAACGGCTACGCCATCCACACGACGCGGGCGAACGTGCAGCGCGTCGTGAACGAGTTCGCCGTCTTCTACCGGGGGAAGATGGACGCCTACCGCGCGCAGGGTCGCTACCCGATGAACGGTCCGGTCGAGATCCGCGTGACGGGCCTGGACCAGCCGGCCGACGTCGCGGTGAGCAGCGCCGGTCCGCCGTCGCTGTCCGCCCTGCGGCCCCGGCCCGACCGCCCGGAGTGGGACACCGCCGTCTGGCTCGACATCCTGACGGTGCCCGGCACGCCGTACGCCAACCAGTTCTACCGAGAGGTCGAGCAGCGGGTGTACACCAACTACTCGGGCTCGTACGCGGCGGTGCGCCCGGAGTGGTCGAAGGGGTGGGGCTACTCGAACAGCGCGGCGTGGGCGGACCCGACGCAGCTGTCGACGACCGTGCCGAACGCCTACCGCACGGGCTTGCCGACCGCGGACAACTGGGACGGCGCGAAGGGCACGCTCAACCAGTACGACCCGCACCGGGTGTTCTCGAACCCGTTCCTGGACACGCTGCTGCCCTGACGGACGGGAGGGAGGGGGATGTCCCGACGCCGGCCCGGGGCAGCCCGACGGTCACCCCCTGCGTGCGTGGCGCGGCGCGGTCAGTCGACCGCGTCGCGCCACAGCGCCACGGCCTCGGCCGAGAGCACCCGCACCGGTCGACCGAGCGCGGCGGAGGCGGCCACCAGGTCGTCGTGCTCGGGTTTGGCGCCGTGCGGTCCGACCTTCATGCGGACCTCGTGGCCGTCCAGGCGCACGTGGTCGATGCGCCGGGGCAGCTCGTGCTTCGTCACCGTCCACTCGCGCAGCCCCAGCGTGCCGGTCTCGCGCGCCACCAGGTCGCGCACTCGGGCGACCAGATCGGGGTGGCACAGCACCCGGAGCTGG
This sequence comes from Actinomycetes bacterium, assembly GCA_023423215.1. GTDB lineage: Bacteria > Actinomycetota > Acidimicrobiia > Acidimicrobiales > Microtrichaceae > JAFAFZ01. The sequence continues at coordinate 53 of JAFAFZ010000569.1, read as the reverse complement.
TGCGCGGGACGCTGCTTCTTCATCGTGACCGGCGCGACCCACGCGTCGTCCGC
>JAFAFZ010000555.1 GCA_023423215.1 Actinomycetes bacterium | reverse complement strand
GGGGGGGGCGGGGGGCGGGGGGGGGGGCGGGGCGCCCCCCGGGGGCGGGGAGGCCGCCACGGCGGGCGTCGACGACGAGGCGCCGGCGGCGACGGGAACGACCACCGCGGCGGCGGCGAACGCGACGACGGTCACGAGGAGGGCGAGGACCGATCGGGTCCGCCCCGGGGTGCGAGCGGCAGCGTGCATCCCCACCAGTCTCCACCCGTGCGGCCCGGACCGCACATCGCGGCCCGTCCGCGCCGCCGGCGGCATCGCAGGAGCTGCCGCCCGCGGTGTCGCGGAGCTGGCCGGGCTCAGGCCGGCGCGCTGACGTCCGGCAGCGAGGTGTGGTCCGAGAACAGCCCCGAGGTCGCCGACTTCCCGCCCAGCGCGTCCGCCGCCAGGATGACCGCCGCAGCGGTGTAGGTCGACTGCTCGCCACCGGGGAAGTGCACCTCTTCGGGCACGACGATCCCGGTCCAGTACCGGTCGCCCTCCCGCAGGCGCTGCGCCCAGCCGAAGAGCGTGCGAGCGGTGTCCGCATCGCCGACGGCCAGGTGGGCGATGGCGCACTCGCAGGTCTCGGCCGCCGTGATCCAGGGGCGGTCCGACACGCAGCGCACGCCCCAGCCCTCGATCGTGAACGCGGCGAGCCGGTGCTCCAGCCGCTCGCGACCCGTCTGCCCGGTCATGACGCCGCACAGCACCGGGTAGTACCAGTCCATCGCCCAGCGGTGCTTCGGTGCGAAGGCGTCGGGGTCGTCGCGGAGGACGGCGAACAGGCGTGCGGCGCCCAGCTCCCAGTTCGGCCGTTCGTGGCCCAGCTCGCGAGCGATCGCGATGGCGCAGCGCAGGCTGTGGCAGATCGACGACGAGCCGGTCAGCAGAGCGAAGGTGAACGGCGTCGAGTCCGCGTGCCGGGCCCAGATGATCTCACCGCGAGGCTGTTGCAGGCCGAGCACGAAGTCGGTCGCGGCCCGCACCATCGGCCACATCGACTCGAGGGCGCCACGGTCGCGGTAGGTCAGCCAGTGGAACCACACGCCGGCGGCCACGTAGGCGACGCAGTTGGCGTCGAGCTTGTCCTGCTCGACCCCGTCGGCCAGGTAGTACTGGTGCCAGGCGCCGTCCTCGCGCTGCAGCGAGGCCAGCCAGTCGAAGCCACGCTCGGCCGCCTCGCGGTGGCCACCGAGCATCAGCGCCATCAGCGCCTCGGTGTGGTTCCACGGATCCGCGTGGCCACCGGGGAACCACGGCACCATGCCGGAGTCCAGCTGCCACTCCGCGATGGCGTCCGTCGTCGCGCGCAGCTGCGCCGCGGTGACCAGGCCGTCGATGTCGACGAGGTGCGTCTCAGACACCGGCGTCCAAGGTCTCGGGGCGGGCGGAGCCGTTCGAGCCGCTGCCGTTCGATGCGGACGAGTCGGCGAAGGTGACGCGGGCGTGGCTGGCGTCCTCGGGGCGCTGCGCCGCGGCCGCCAGGGCGCCGTCACGCTCGGTCGCGACCGGCTTGCGCGAGTACACGACCACGCTCTTGCCGAGCACGGGGTTGAGCACCCGCTCGGCGGTCCGGGTCAGGGCCGGCGCCTTGGCGATGTCCCACACGAGCAGGCGGTGGTACGCCTTCACCAGCGGGTGCACGTCGTTGCTGACGCCGACGACGCACTTCAGCCACCAGTAGGGCGAGTGGAGCGCGTGCGCACGGTGCGAGACGCCCGGCTCCAGGCCGGCGAGCTCGAGGCGGTGGCGGAAGAGCGGCTCGGTGTAGACGCGCACGTGGCCGCCGACGGCGAGGGGTGCGTGGTACTCGGCGGAGAGCGCCCAGCAGACCTTCTCGGGGAACCAGGCCGGCACCGTCGCGGCGAGCACGCCGCCGGGCTTCAGCACGCGTGCCAGCTCGGCCATGCCGCCCTGGTCGTCGGGGATGTGCTCGAAGACCTCGGAGCAGATGATGCGGTCGAAGGTGTCGTCGGGGAACGGCAGGCGCAGGGCGTCGCCGTTCAGGCAGGCGCCGAGCCCGTCGGGGCGGGCCTCGCCGGCCTCCTTCATCGCCCAGAACAGCGACTGCACCGGCGGCAGCTCGTCGAAGTCGTAGTCGAGCGCCACGACCTGGGCGCCGCGGCGGAAGCACTCGAAGGAGTGGCGTCCGGCGCCCGCGCCCATGTCCAGCACGAGGTCGCCCTCGCGCATCCCGAGCTCGTCGTAGTCGACGGTCAACACGTGGTGGTCCTCATCTCGTCGTGGGGCCGAGGCGTGCCGGGTGCGTCACCCACGCCCGGCGGACTCCTCGAGCAGCGCCCGGTAGTGCTCGACGGTGCGCTCGGCGGTGTGCCGCCAGCTCCACCGGTGGATCACGCGCTCACGGCCGGCGGCACCGATGCGCCGTGCGCCCTCGGGGTCGTCGAGCGCGCGGCGGATGCCGGCGGCCAGCGACTCGCTGTCGCCCGGCACGGTCATGTAGCAGGTCTCGCCGTCGGGCCCGGCGACCTCGGGGATCGCACCGCCGGTGGTCGCGACCAGCGGACAGCCGGTGCTCATGGCCTCGATCGCGGGGAGCGAGAAGCCCTCGTAGAGCGACGGCACGACGGCGCAGGCGGACTCGTTGTAGAGCTCGACCAGGCGCTGGTCGGTGATGCCGGACACGAACTCGACGGCGTCCTGCAGCCCGAGCTGCTCGATCGTGCGCTGTGCGGCCGAGCCCTCCTTCAGGCGGCCGACCATCAGCAGCTTCAGCTCGGGGCGATCGGCGCGCAGCTTGGCGAGCGCCTCGAGCAGGTAGCGCTGACCCTTCATCGCGACGTCCGACGAGGCCGTGGAGATGATCTGGTTCGGGTTGCGCTCGATGCCCGGGATCGGCACGAACAGGTCCGGGTCGACGCCCACCGGGACGATGAAGAGGCGCTCCGGCGAGACCATGTGGTCGCGGCAGATGTCGTCGTAGGACGAGCGCGACACCGTGATGACCCGACGCAGGCGCGAGGCGACCCGGGTCTGCATCTTCGTGAAGGCGTACCAGCGCGACTTCGAGAACCGCTGGAAGCGCGTGTCGGCGTGCTCCATCTCGAGGCGACGGTCCATCGTGATCGGGTGGTGGATGGTGCCGAGCACCGGCAGGCCCATGCGCTCCATCAGCAGCAGGCCGTAGCCGAGGCACTGGTTGTCCTGCACCAGGTCGAAGTCGTCACGACGGGCACGCAGGTGGTCCCACGCCCGCATCGAGAAGGCGAGGGGCTCGGGGAAGGTGCCGGTCGAGAACGCCGTGACCTCGGCGTAGTCCCAGCGGTCCTTGAGCTCCCACCACGCCGGCATGCGCATCGGGAAGTGGTCGTTGTAGATGTCCAGGCTGGGCAGCTCGACCAGCGGGACCCGCTCGTCCACGATCGGGTACGGCTGGCCCGAGAGCACCTCGGCGTGGTGACCCAGGTCGACGAGCGCCTTGGTCAGGTGGCGGGTGTAGACGCCCTGCCCGCCCACGTGGGGCTTGCCCCGATAGGTCAGGTACGCGATGCGCAGCGGATCGTCCGGGCCCGGCGTCCGTCGGGACGAGCCGTGGCGTGAGGTGGGCGAGCCGTTCTGCATGACCTCCAAGCTTCGCTGCGCCGTCACCTGACGGTCAAATGACCGATGCGTAGCGTGACGAAGCGTTCACACAGCGTCTGTGGAGCCCGGATCTGACGCCGCGTCAGGCGCCGTCGACCCGGGCGCACCGGGCGTCGCCCGGTCCGATCGCCGCCGCACGCCCCAGACGGTCAGCGCGAGTG
>JAFAFZ010000547.1 GCA_023423215.1 Actinomycetes bacterium | reverse complement strand
GGGGGGGGGGGGGCGCGGGGGGGGGGCGGGGGGGGAGGGTGGTCATCTGCACTCCTCGATGGGTCTCCGGTCGACCGTACGGAACGGCCGGGTCGGCGACTATGGAGCGAGCCAGTGTCCGTGGGGTGGGGACAGCCCCACCCCCGACCTCCGGCTGTCAGGTGGCCGGGTACGAGATGCGCACGTCGCCGTTGGACGTGCGCACCACGAGGCGCCGCGGGCTCGTCGGGTCGGTGCGGATGTCCGCACGCTGGTTCCCGTTCGAGGTCTCCACGTCGACCGCATAGGTGTCCGCGGTGTCGGGCACCACGACGTCGACCGAGTCGTTGGACGTGGCGATCTCGACGTCCCGGGGCGGCCGGGCGAACTCGGCGCGCACCCGGTCGTTGGAGGTCTGCAGCCGGGTCCGGCCCGAGCCGAGGCCGGTGGCGATGATGTCGTCGTTGCTCGTCGACAGGGACACGTCACCCGTCAGCGCCTCGGCGCGCAGGTCGCTGTTCGTCGTGCGCACGTCGACCGTGCCGCGCAGGTCGCGCACCGTCACGGCCGAGTTGTCCGAGTCGACGAGCACGGTCAGGTCGGCCGGCACCTCGATGCGGTAGTCGACCTCGCACCAGTTCGAGGCCGGTCCGCCCTTGCAGGACGAGCGCACGACGTAGCGGTCGCCGTCGCGGACCTCGTCGTGGCGGGTGTTGACCAGCCCGCTGGTCACGGTGCCCTCGACGCGCAGCGTCGGCGCCTCGACGCCCACGATCTCGACGCGTCCGGACTCGACGGCGACCTCGAGGGTCCGGAGGCCGTCCGCGACGACGGTCAGGTCGACCGGGTCGCGGTGGAACGCGAGCAGCCCCAGCAGGTTCACGAGCGCCATGGCGAGCACGCCGACCGTCACGACGCTGCCGCCGATGCGCCACCAGAGCTTCCCGGCGCTCACGAGTCCAACCACCTGAGCACGGCGAGGACCCGGCGGTGGTCGTTGCTCGCCGGGGGCAGGTCGAGCTTCGTGAAGATGTTGCTGACGTGCTTCTCGACGGCACCGTCGCTGACGACGAGCTCACGCGCGATCGCGCCGTTGCTGCGCCCCTCCCCCATCAGCGCCAGCACCTCGCGCTCGCGTGGCGAGAGGCTGGCCAGCGGGTCCTGCCGGCGGGAGCGGGCGAGGATCTGCGCGACGACCTCGGGGTCGAGCACGGTCCCGCCGTCGCCGACGCGCACCACCGCGTCCTGGAACTCCGCGACCTCGGCGATGCGGTCCTTCAGCAGGTAGCCGATGCCGCCGGTGTCGCCCGAGATCAGCTCGGTGGCGTACTGCTCCTCGACGTACTGGGACAGGACGAGGATGGCGACGTCGGGCCAGCGCCGGCGGATCTCGATCGCGGCGCGCAGCCCGTCGTCGGTGAGCGTGGGCGGCATGCGGACGTCCACCACGGCGAGGTCCGGCTGGTGGGCCTCGATCGAGGTGATCAGCGCGTCGGCGTCGCCGACGGCGTCGACCACCTCGTGGCCGCTCTCGGTCAGGAACCGGACGAGTCCGGCCTGGAGCAGCACGCTGTCCTCTGCGATCACGATCCGCATGGGATCTGCACCTCGATCTGGGTCGGGCCCCCGGCGGGGCTGTCGATGTGGAGCGTCCCGCCGAGCGCCGAGACGCGGTCGGCCAGGCCGGTGAGCCCCGTGCCGCCACCCGGGTCGGCACCTCCGACGCCGTCGTCGCGGATCCGCAGGCGGAGCCGGTCCGGGTCGCGGTCGATGTGGACCTCGGCCGAGGTCGCACGGGAGTGGCGGGTCACGTTGGTGAGCGCCTCGCAGACGATGAAGTACGCGGCGCTCTCGACCGCCGGCGAGGGGCGGGGCTCCGCGTGGACCTCGAGGCGGACCGGGATGGGGATCCGGGCGACGACGGCCGACAGCGCGGCGTCGAGGCCGCGGTCCTCGAGGATGACGGGGTGGATGCCGCGCACGAGGTCGCGCAGCTCGCGCAGCGCCGACTTCACCTCTTCGTGGGCGGTCGCGACCAGGGCCTGGCCGGCGGGGGGATCGGTGACGAGCCGCTCGCGAGCGACGCCGAGATCCATCGCGGCGGCGATCAGGCGCTGCTGGGCGCCGTCGTGCAGGTCGCGCTCGATGCGGCGCCGTTCGGCCTCGGCGCTGTCGACGGCGGCGAGCCGGCTGCTCTCGAGGCGGACGACCTGCTGCTCGATCTCGGTCTTCGAGCCGTGGGCGAGCAGCGAGCGCCCGTAGGCCACGTCCGCCTGGGCGAGGGTGGTGGTGACCCACGGGGCCAGGTGGACCAGGACGGCGAGACCGACCACGGCGGCGAGCCAGGCGCTCCAGCCGGGGCCGATGGTGAACAGGGCGAAGCCCGCCTCGCCGTCGGGCAGGTCGTCGACGTAGAAGGGCAGGGCCACCAGGGCGATCGAGCCGGCCCAGACCAGCAGGGTCAGGCCGACGGCCAGCGCTGAGACGGGCAGTCGCAGGAGCAGGTACAGCAGCTCACGCCAGCGTGACGGCGACCGCAGCCGGGCGAGGAAGCGCTGCCAGGGGTTCGAGCCGGCCAGCGGTGGTGCCGGGTCCGACAGGTCGACCTCGGCGAACGCCCGGTAGCGGGAGCGCTCGATGATCGCCATGCCGTGGCCGACGACGAACAGCAGCCAGATGCCGAGCATCGCCAGCGGGAAGACCACGACGAGCGAGATCGACACGGCGGCGCCGACGACCACGAAGATGGTCGCGACGTAGCCGGCGGCGAGTCCCGTCACGAGCTGGACGAGGCTCCACCAGGTGGACGCTCGGGTCCAGGGCCGCCACAGATCTCTGATCACAGCACGCAGCGTAAGCAGTGCGGGGTCGAGCGCCCATGATGCGCGCCGGTGTCGTGCGGGTGGGGATATCCCCCGGTCGGCGACACGAGGTGCACGTCGGGCGCCGTGTGCCGGGACGCCCGCCGCGCCCCGGCCGCGTCAGCTGACGGTGACGTCGAAGGTGGCGGTCTCGGCGCCGGAGTGGTCGGTCTCCCACGGGCGCACGTACTGCAGCTCGACGGTGCTCGTACCGGCTGCGACGCCCTCGATCACGATCGTCTGGGTGCCGCCCGAGCCGACCATGCCGGACTCGTTCGAGCCCGAGCGGTACTCGTCGGAGACGACCTTGACGACGTCCGCGTTGGGATCCGCGGTGAACTCCCACTGGAACCCGGTCGTCGGGTTCGCCTCGAGCTCGATCGTGGCGCGCTCGCCGACGGCGAGCTCGATGGGGCCGGACTTCGTCACGACGGTGCCTCCGTCCTCGGGGGCGGTGGTCGTGGACGCCGCCGCCTCCTTCGTGGTGGTCGTGGTGGTGCCCTCGGAGTCGCTGCTGCTGCACGCGAGCGTACCGGCCGCCGCCAGG
>JAFAFZ010000516.1 GCA_023423215.1 Actinomycetes bacterium | reverse complement strand
CGACCGCGGTAGGGACGGGCGAACCCGCCGATCCGGGACAGGGTGCCCGGCGCGAGCTTCTGACGGGTCACGGAGGTGTCGCGCGACAACGAGCGGACGGCTCCGAACCCTGGTCCTGCATGTCCCGGCATCGACATCTGTGGCACTCACCTCTGCTGCTCACCCGAGCGGGCGGAGCGGTCGTTTCGTGGGCAGGGAACACGCGCGCGGCGTGCGGCAGTCCGCCACGCCCGGACGGGCGCGAGCGGCGGGGTGGGCGTCAGGACGTCGGGACCAGTCCGGCGGGCTCGCCGGGCCCGTCGGGACGGGCCGCGCGGTGGGAAGGAGGGGGTTCGTGCGGATCGTCGATGTGGCGGCGTGCCGCGATCACGACGCCCCACGCCCCAGCGCCCAGACATGCCAGCGCACCCAGGCCGAACGCGTAGCGAGCCCCCAGGTGCTCGGCGATCCACCCGACGATCGGGCCGCCGATCGGCGTGCTGCCCAGGAACACCATGGCCTGGAGTGCCAGGACCCGTCCACGCATCTCGGGCGCCGCCGCGGTCTGCACCAGCGCGGTGGACGACGTCATGAACGCGATGCTCGCGATGCCGATCAGCGGTCCGACCAGGAACGCCACACCCTGGTTGGGCGCGACGGCCAGCAGCGCCATCGAGACGCCGAACGCGATCGCGGTCATGCCGACGCGCCGCACGGTGGTGTCGGTGCGACGGGCGACGGCCAGGGCGCCGACGAGCGAGCCCAGGCTCAGGCAGGAGAACAGCAGGGTGAAGGTCGAGTCGGTGCCGCCCAGGTCCTCGGTCACGAACAGCGGGAAGACGACCTGGAAGTTGAAGGCGAAGGTGCCGATGACCGCCATCATCACCAGCGGCATCCAGAGCTGGGGCACGCTGCGCGCGTAGCGCAGGCCCGCACGCACCTGGCCCTTGGCCCGGGCCACGGGCGGGGCCGCACGCAGCTCCGAGGAGCGCATCATGGCCAGCCCGGCGAGCACCGCCAGGTAGCTGAGCCCGTCGATCAGGAAGGTCCACCCGAACCCGACGGTGGTGACGAGCAGGCCGGCGAGCGCCGGGCCGATCACGCGGGAGCCCGTCATCAGGGCGCTGTTCAGGCTGACCGCGTTGTTCACCATGGTCTCGGGGACCATCTCGACGACGAAGGAGCGACGCGCCGGGTTGTCGAAGGCGGTGACGAAGCCCCCCGCCAGGGCGACCAGGTAGATGGCGACGAGCGGCGGGGAGCCCATGAACGCCAGCGCCGCCATCGCGAAGCTCTGGAGCATGGCGAGGGACTGCACGGTCAGCAGCAGGCGGCGCTTGTCGGAGCGGTCCGCGACGACGCCCGCCCACGCGCCGAAGACCAGCACGGGGCCGAACTGCGCCGCGGTCAGGACGCCGAGCGCCAGGCCGCTCTTGGTGAGCTCGAGCACCAGCAGGGTCTGGGCGACCATGCTGAGCCAGGTGCCGATCTGCGAGATCGACTGCCCGGCGAAGAACAGCTTGAAGTTGCGGATGCGCAGCGAGGCGAAGGTCTCGCCCGTCGCCAGCCTCAGGCGGGTCACGGCTGCGGCTCCGTGCGATCGCCCGAGGCGAGCTCCTCGAGCACGTCCAGCGCGTCGGCGAGCCGTGCCCGCTGGTCGGCGTCCAGCGCCTCGATGTGCGAGGCGAGCCAGGCGTTCTTGCGCTGGCGTGACCGCTCGACCAGCTCGGCGCCGTCCGTCGAGCACTCGACCCGGCAGACCCGCCGATCGGTGGGGTCGACGAGGCGCTCGATCAGGCCCTGCTGCTCGAGCTGGTTCACGACCTTGGTGACCGTGGGCGGCGAGACCCGCTCGTGCTCGGCCAGGTCGCCGAGGGTGATCGGTCCGTGGACGTGGATCGCCGCGAGCGCCGAGCCCAGCGTCGGGCTCAGGTCGGCTTCGGCCTCCCGCCGCAGGCGGCGCCAGAGCCGGGTGGTGCTCAGGCGCAGCTGCGCCGCCATCTCGGCGACGTCGGTCGTGCGCGCCGCGACGCCGGGAGCCGTCGGGGTGGGGTCGGTCTCGGGCCGGGCGGTCTCGGGCAGGGCGGGCACCGAACTAGTTAACCAAACTAATTAGCCGGGTGAAACAGTTTGTGACGAGCGACCCCCTGGGTAGGTTGCGGACCCATGTCCGACGTGCAGCTCCGCACCGCCACGATCGACGACGTGCACGACGTCGTCGCGCTGGTCACCTCGGCGTACCGGGGGGAGGCCAGCCGTGCGGGTTGGACCTCCGAGGACCACCTGCTGAAGGGCCAGCGCACCGACGCCGCCATGGTCACCGAGGCCGTCACCGGACCGGACGGCAGCCTCGAGCTCGCCGAGCGGGACGGCCGACTCGTGGGCTGCGTGCACGTCACCTGGTCGGGCACGTCGGCCCACTTCGGCATGTTCGCCGTCGACCCGACCCTGCAGGCCGGTGGCATCGGTTCGGTGCTGCTCACCCACGCCGAGGACCTGGCCCGTGCGCACGGCTGCACGACGATGGACCTCGAGGTCATCGCCCAGCGGGACCAGCTCATCGCGTACTACCGCCGGCGCGGCTACGAACCGACCGGAGCGACGACGCCCTTCCCCTACGACGACGAGCGCTTCGGGCTGCCCGTGCGCGACGACCTGCACTTCGTGGTGCTCGAGCGCACCCTCTGACCGACGGCCGACCGACCGGCCCGATCGATCGAGAGCAGTGCTCTCGATCGGTGGCACACTGGACGGGTGGCCCAGGACGCACCCACTCGACCGCCGGCGTCCCGCCCGCCGACGCCGCGGGCACTCGCCCGGCTCGAGCTGATCCAGCAGATCAAGGACGTCGCCCGGGCCCAGCTCGAGGTCGAGGGCGCCGCGCACGTCTCGCTGCGCGCCGTGACCCGCGAGCTGGGCATGGTCTCGTCGTCGATCTACCGCTACTTCGCCAGCCGCGACGAGCTGCTGACCGCGCTGATCATCGACGCGTACGTATCGATCGGCGACGTCGCGGCGGCCGAGCTGGATGCGTCGATCGACGACGGCGCGGGCCACGGCGCACGGTGGCTGCACGTCTGCCGTGCCGTGCGCAGCTGGGCGATGGCGCACCCACGGGAGTGGGCGCTCGTGTACGGCTCACCGGTCGTGGGCTACGAGGCGCCGCCCGACACCATCGAGCCGGCCGGACGCATCGCCCGGGTGCTCGGCCGCATCGCCGCCGACGCCGCGGCCGACGGCGAGCTGGCGCCCCGGCCGACGTTGGCCGGGCCGTGGGCGGTCGACGACGTGGTCGAACTGGTCGGCGGCTCGGCCGGGCTCGCCGACCGCGCGCTGACCACCTGGATCACGCTCGTCGGAGCGATCAACTTCGAGCTCTTCGGCCACCTGCACGGCGTGGTGAGCGACCACGACCGCTACTTCGACGAGGCCGTCGCGGTCGCCGCCGAGGGGATCGGGCTCACCGTCGAGCTCGGCTGACCCACGGACCGATCCGCTCAGCCCCCGCCGACCGGACCCGAGCCGGAGGATCGTGGGTGCCTGGGGTCGCTGGACGACCACCACCGCACACGATCCGCCAGCACCGCCGGAGCGAGGGGATCGTGCGTGCCGGCGGCCGCAGGACGACCACCACACACGATCCACGAGCCGCAGAGGCTGCGGCGAACGTCAGCGAGCGGCCGCAGGTCGGCCCTGGCCGCGGCGACGACCGCCGCCGCCCTGTGAGCGACCCTGGCCGCCACCGTGCGCGGCCTGACCGGCGCCCTGGCCACCGCCCGTAC
>JAFAFZ010000493.1 GCA_023423215.1 Actinomycetes bacterium | reverse complement strand
AGCCCGGCGCCTACGGGAAGGCGCAGACGCAGAAGATCAACGACCTGCTCGACGGGTCGTGCCCGAACCACACGTTCTGGTTCCGCCCTGCGTCCGCGACCGTGGCCGGCAACTACTGGTTCGACGTGGACGACACGACCCACACCGAGCGGGCGATGTGGAACTCGCTGATCATCGCCGACCCGAGCGCGAAGGTCATCTTCGGAACACCGGCAGGCGGACTGAGCGCAGCAGCCGCAGGCTCGGCGACCTTCCCCGCCGCGTGCAACGCCGAGGCCGCCGGTGTCGAGGTCATCCTGAGCCCGCGCACCTCGCTGCGCCACACCGGCGGCCGTGTCGCCATGTGCGACCGCGACGGCACCCTGTCCACGACGAACGTGCCGGCAGCGCTCTGGCAGGCCGGATCGACGAACTCGGGATGGCAGGGTCACCCGGATCCCGCCATCAGCACGGTGACGAGGTCGAAGATCAGCTCCGGCATCACCTGGGGCGACGAGGGCACGAGCGACGCAGCGGGCTCGTGGCGGCCCGGCGGCGGGGAGTCGCACTCCTGGTTCGAGTGCAACGGCTTCCTCTACGCCAACTGCCAGATGGACGTTACCTACAGCGCTCGCGACATCGGGACGACGAACGTCGACGGTTCGGCGAAGGCCGCCCCGTCGCCCGGGCGGGTCGACACGCTCGACCTGATCGTGAACGCCGAGGTCGAGGACGACAACGGGTTCAGCCTGGTGAGCAACGGCCAGGTGGGGTCGCTCATCGCGGTGTACCGGGCCGGCGAGAGCACGCCGGCCTGCCAGGTGTACTTCCCGTTCAAGCAGCGTTCGATGGGGGCCGGCCAGCGCCTGGTGCTCGCCTACGACCTGCGTTCGTTGAAGGCGCAGGCCGTTCCCGGCCAGACCCACTGCCGTGACGCAGCGCTCACGCGCGAGCAGCTGCACGGCTCGCGGGTGGACCTGACGATCCGCCAGCAGCGCAGCATCTACGTGCTCGGGTGGAAGACGTCGAACGTCTACGTCGACAGCATCGAACTGCGCAGCGGGTGGGACCTGGAACCGACGTCGGTGGACTCGTCGACGGGGTGGTCGGACGCGGGCAACCTGCTGCCCGACAACGAGTTCGCCTCGGCCAGCGACGGGGACCACGCCGGCTTCACGCTGAAGTGCGGGACGTTCTCGGGTTGTCCGACGGCAACTCGGACGGTGACGCTCGGCAAGTTCGACAACACCGTCGTGCCGTGGTCGCCCAGCTCGGGAACGTTGAGAGCGGCAGGCGTCATCGTGACGGGGGAGACGACGAACCAGAACTGGTTCGCCGGAGGGTCCTTCTACGACATCGGGGGCGAGCCCGACGTGAGCAGGTACTCGAAGATGACGGCGACGCTCAGCAACCTGCGCGACGTACCCGGCGGGTCGTGCACCGCGAGCTGGAACAAGGTGCCGTTCTGGGGGCAGTCGGTGTACCTGAACCTGCTGGACCCTGCGGTCGCCGGGTCGTGCTCGTCGGTGCTGACCAGCGCCGAGCAGCTGATCGGCGCCTCGGTGAGCCTTCAGGTCTACCTGGAACGCAACCAGTGGGGGAGCGGCGCCGACTTCGGCGTGCGCATCGACTCGGTGCGTCTGTCGACCGTCACCGACGGCGAGTACACGCACCCCAAGCTGCCCAACCTGATCACCGTCGGCGACGGACCGAGCGACGACTCGTCGTTCAACATCTACGGCCAGGTCTCGATGCCACGGAACGACCTCAACATCCGGTGGAACGGGCCGTCGCCCCGCAACGCCGAGGGCGAACCGGTGCCGCTCGGCGGCGGCAACATGATCCTGAACGGCCTGGGCAGCTACGTCGGGCCCGAGGGCGAGGCGGGCGTCATCTGCTGCTCGCCGACCAAGCCGGCCGAACGCATCATGACGCTCACGGCGTCCGTGACACGCGGTTCGAGCACCCGCGTGGCGGGTGAGGCGCGCATCCTCGTCAGCGACAGCGCCGGGCCCGGAGCGGGCCTGTGGGTGCAGGACTGGCGGATCGGATGAGGTAGCGGCGATCGGGCACCGCAGCGGGAGGGACAGGGAGATCTTCCTGTTGCGGTGCGAAAGAACTCGGCGTTCCCTGAACGTCGGGCACAGGGCCCTGGAGGGCGGTGGGTCATCTCACCCAACGCTTTGACATCACGTCGGGCCAGGGTCACAACTAATCGAATGCGCTGGGGGTGAACCGAGAACTCGGGGCCTGTGCATCGAAACCCGGGGTGGATGTCCCGCCCTGAACAACCTGAGGGAGAACACCACAAATGAACATCATCGAACAGCGCAAGCGGATGCGCGGCCAGGGCGGTTTCACCCTGATCGAGCTCCTCGTCGTCATCGCCATCCTCGCCGTGCTCGGCGGCGCGGCGATCCTGGGCATCGGGCAGATGCGGAGCAACGCCCGCACCGAGGTGTGCGAAACCAACCAGGAGACGATCCAGCTCGCGGTCGAGGCGTACCGCCTGCAGAACAACAACGCAGTGCCGGCTGACGTTGCGGCGCTCGTCGGCGCTGGCCTGCTGAAGGCGGCTCCGGGCACCGGCACCTACGCCATCAGCGGTGCGGGTGACGTGTCCATCGCCTCCTGCAACTGATCCTTCGATCAGTCTGAGCGTGATCGGGCGGGGCCGCATCTCGGCCC
>JAFAFZ010000444.1 GCA_023423215.1 Actinomycetes bacterium | reverse complement strand
ACCGAGGGTGCGTCCGAGTCGTAGATCCCGGACAGGTGGAAGCGGTTGACCTCGGAGTTGACCTCGCCCAGCGCTCGGACGAGCCGGTCGAACGGCCACGAGCCGTCGTCGGGGAGCTGCTGCAGCTTCGCCGAGCGCACCTTGGCGTCGTACGCAGCCGCCCGGGAGCCGTCCTGGGTGATCCCGGCGTCGGTCCATCGCTGGCCGTCGAGTGCGGCGAGCACCTGGGCACAGTCCGCGGCGTCGAACAGGGACAGCGCGGTGACCTCCTGGTACTGCGGGTTCGCCGGCGGCGCGACGTCGAAGAGGTGGCCCATCAGCCGGCTCCGCCTCGTGGTGCGGCGAGGTGCGGTCGTCCGTCCAGGTGCCGGTCGGTGAAGGGCCCGTCCGCATCGACGTAGTGGAGGAAGACCTGCAGGTACCAGTCCATCTCGAGCGGGTCGCGCCAGTGGAGCACGTCGTTGCCCCGGTAGAGGACGGCGTCCCCGGGGTGCAGCAGCACCTCGGCCGGCTCGTCGTTCCCCTGGCGGATCCAGATGGGCCACGCGCCCGGTTCGGACGACGCCAGGTGGAGCGTGACCGAGTGCTCGCACTCGGGGCGGTCGCGGTGCGCAGAGAGCTCCTGGCCGCGGAAGTAGTAGCGCACGAAGCTGTAGGTCGGCAGGAGGCGCCGTCCTGCGAGCGTGGACAGCGGCGACGTGCACAGGTCGAGCAACGCCTCGAAGCCGGGCGCCGCGTAGCGACGCAGCGAGCCCGGGACCTGGTGGTCGACCTCCATGCGTCCGGAGGCCCGCAGCACCGCCGCGTAGGACTCGAGCAGCTCGGCCGTCTGCGCCCCGATGAGCTCTCGTACGACGGCGTAGCCGGCCGAGTCGTAGGACGGATCCCGCGCGACCGTCCCCGGCGGCCTCATCCGCGTGCTCGGAGCTGCACGAGTCCGGCGTCGCCGAGCGTGTCGACCAGTGCGACGGCGTCCTCGGCGTCGATCCCGCCCTCTGCGCACAGCTCGTCCAGGGTCCACCACTGCCGCTCGAGCGTGCTCGCCAGCGCCGCGGCCGAGCGCCTCGGGATCGTGAACGGGCCACGGGGACCGACCAGGGCGATCGTGTCGGCGGTGCACCGGTGCGGCTCGAAGACGACGCCACCGAGCCAGACGACGCGCAGCTCGTGCTCCACGTAGCCGGCCGCCTGCGCCGCGAGGACCTCGATCGGGCCGTTGCGGGGGTCGGCGACGAGCTGCGCGTTCCAGCGAGCGAAGGCACCGTCGAGGGTCGCGGTGTCGAAGGGCGTCCCGGGTGCGAGCGACTCGGGCGGCAGCTGACCGAGCAGGCCCAGGGCGCTGGGGCGACCGATGCTGATCGTCAGGTGGACCGAGACCTCACGCTCCAACCCCTGGACGCTGTGGGGCCACCCCCTCGGGATCGCCAGCACGTGTCCGGGGCCGAGCACACCGGACCACACGACATCGCCGCTGCCGCCCTTGGGCGTCACGTGCTTGACGGGCGCCAGCTCGGACGGGGCCTCGACCTCCCAGTACTTGCGGCCCGCGATCTGCAGGATCAGGACGTCGTGGTCGTCCCAGTGCACCCCGAACCCGGGAGCCTCGCCCATGCTCACGTAGCAGTTGAGCTGGATGTGGGAACGCAACGCCACCGCGATGTCGTCGCACAGGTCGACCGCCACCGGCCCGAGGCGGTGCTCGGCCTCGTTCAGCACGATCGTGTGGTTGGCCCGCAGCTCCGCCGCGCCTGCGTAGGGGTCGAGGTTGAGCGCCGAGGTCGGCCCCGGCTTCGGCGTCGCGAGCCGACGGTCCACCGAACGGCCCCGGTTGGTGCGATCGTCGACGACCTGGCAGCGATCGTCGTCCAGGTCGCCCGACGCCAGGTAGGCGTCGACGCTCGCAGGCGCGTCGGCAAGTGCGTCGAGCGCAAGGTCCGACGTCATCACCAGCAGGGTGTCCAGGCCGCTGCGGTTGGCCCGGCCCGCCGAGTCGTAGCCGGGAAGGACGGCGTCGAGACGGGAGGCCGCCAGCTCCCGCTGTCGTCGGGTTGCCCCGACCAACCGCTCCGCCTCGGCCGTCCCGTCCCCGATCAGGCTCAGGACCGACGCCTCGGCGTCGACCCCGGGGACCTCGGCGATGCTCACGGCCAGCTGCACGCAGCCGGACCGGCACCCCCTACTGGCACTGGATGTCGACCTCGAGCCAGTTGAGCTTGGTGACCGGGTTGAAGAAGTTGTTGCCGCCGGAGGGGCTGCCGCCACCGGTCGTGACCGTCACGGTGCGGGACGCCGTGGTGTTCGGCGACTGGTTGGAGCCGCCGCCGAAGTTCAGCGTGCCGCGATCGCTGGTGGAGCCGTCCCAGTCGGTGCGCCCACCCAGCACGACGCACTTGTTGTAGGGCACGTCGACGTTGAACGTGACGTTCGCGGTCACCGAGTTGCCGTCGGTGTCCTGCCCCTGCGGGAAGTTGAAGACGGCACTGCCGGCGGGACCGAGCGGTGCGGTCAGGATGATGGCCTGGTTGTCACTGGGCCCGTTCTGGGTGATCGCGTAGGCCGGGCTGGGCGCCGCGTTCATCCAGTTGTTGCCGCCGAGGATGCCCGGGTTGTTGCCGTTGATCCGGAAGGTGATGACACCGGTCGTCGTCGTGCCGGCTGCGGCGTAGTCGGGCACGACGGACAGGCCCTCGACCTTCGGTGCGGCCCACACGGCGGCGGTCGCAGCACCGGCCACGGCAGCCTTCTTGATGGCGTCGCGCCGGCTGGTCGACTCCTTCGCCTCGTCAGCCGAAGCCGCGTCGAACTCGACGCCGTCGTTCTGCTCGTCGCCCATGTCTCCCCCAAACCCCTCAACCGCCAAATACCTGAACGGGGATCATAACGGGGACCTGCCACAAAGTCACCGTGAGGATCGTGCTCGGCGTTGCCGGGGGCCTGGTCGGACCGTCCTCGGCCGCGCCTCAGCCGGTCAGCAGATCCGCCAGCGCCTCGGCGGCGACGAGCACCAGGACGGCTCCTGCGACCGCGACGACCACCAGCAGCAGGACCCGTCCGAGGCCTGCGATCGCCGATCCCCACCCCCGCCTCGCCACGTGGCCACCCTATGGGGACCGCTGCCACGGCGCTACGCTGCCCGCGCCGCGCATGGGCGCGGCCGGAAGGAGCATCGTGAAGGTCGTGGTCACCGGCGGAGCCGGCTTCATCGGAGCGAACCTCTGCCGTCACCTGGCCGCGTCGGCCCAGGTCGACGAGGTGGTGGCCTTCGACGACCTCTCGACCGGGTTCGAGTCGAACCTGGACGGCGTGCCCGCTCGCCTGGTGCGCGGCACCATCCTGTCGCCGGACGAGCTGGATGCGGTGGCCGAGGGCGCCGCCGCCTTCGTGCACCTGGCGGCCCGCCCGTCGGTGCCCCGCTCGATCATCGACCCCGTCGCCTCGCACGAGGCGAACGCCACGGGGACGATGAACGTGCTCGAGGCCGCACGCCGCGTCGGCGGCGCGCAGGTGGTCGTGGCGTCCTCGTCCTCGGTGTACGGCTCGAACCCGGTGCTCCCGAAGCACGAGGACCTCGCTCCCCGGCCGATGAGCCCGTATGCGGCGACGAAGCTGGCCACCGAGTCGTACGCGCTGGCCTGGCAGCGCAGCTACGACATGCCGACGCTCGCCTTCCGGTTCTTCAACGTGTTCGGGCCGCTCCAGGCGGCGGGGCACGCCTACGCCGCGGTGATCCCCGCCTTCGTCGACGCAGCCCTGGCTGGTCGCCCGCTGACCGTGCACGGCGACGGCACGCAGTCCCGGGACTTCACCTTCGTCGACACCGTCTGCACGATCATCACCGAGGCGGTCGAACGTCGCGTGTCGAGCCCGGATCCCACCAACCTGGCGTTCGGCTCACGAGTGACCCTGCTGGACGTGATCGCCCTGCTCGAGGCCGAGCTCGGCCACGAGGTCGAGGTCGAGTTCACCGAGTCGCGCAAGGGCGACGTGCCGCACTCGCAGGCGGCCAACGACCGCCTCCGTGCCCTGTTCCCCGACGTCGAGCCGGTCGATCTGACGACGGGCCTGCGGGCCACCATCGAGTGGTTCCGGTCCCTGCCGGAGGGGCCGTCGGCCTGACCGCCGTCCCCGACGCAGCGCAGCGACCTCGGGTTCAGGCGACGGTGCGCGGTGCGGGACGCACCTCTCGCAGGTCGATGACCGGGTCGCCCAGGTACGGGTCGAGCGCAAGGGCCTCCTGCGGCGTGAGCGGCGGGACCGCCACGCGGGAGATCAGCGGGTGCTCGGAGGTCGTGGCGACCTCGCTCGGCGAGAACAGGACCTCGTCGAGCTTCTCGCCGGGACGCAGGCCCGTGTAGACGATCTCGATCTGCCGGTCGGACTCGGCGATCAGGCGACGGGCCAGATCCGCGATCTTCACCGGCTCACCCATGTCCAGCACCAGCACCTCGCCGTCATGGGGCAGGGCACCCGCCTGCACCACCAGCTGGCAGGCCTCGGGGATCGTCATGAAGTAGCGGGTGACCTCGGGGTCGGTGACCGTCACCGGGCCGCCCTGCTCGATCTGCGCACGGAACAGCGGCAGCACCGAGCCGCGGCTGCCCAGCACGTTGCCGAACCGCACGCTCAGGAAGGTGCCGTCGTTGCGGCGCCCGGCGTGGGCGGTCAGCTGCTCGGCGATGCGCTTGGTGTGACCCAGCACCGAGGTCGGCTCGGCGGCCTTGTCGGTCGAGATGTTCACGAAGTGCTCGACGTCGAACTTCCCGGCCAGCTCCAGCAGGTGCTGGGTGCCCCACACGTTGGTCTTCCAGCCCTCCTCCGCGTGCATCTCCAGCAGCGGCAGGTGCTTGAGCGCCGCCGCGTGGAAGACCACGTCGGGTCGGTGCTCGTCGAAGACCTGCTCGAGGCGGTCCCGGTCACGGATGCAGCAGACCACCAGGTCACGGCTGTCGAGCAGTCCGCGGCCCTCGATCGAGACCTGCACCGCCTGGAGGGCGGACTCGTCGCGGTCCAACATGACGAGCGACTCGGGCGCGAAGCGGTGGATCTGGCGGCACAGCTCGGAGCCGATGGACCCGCCGGCGCCCGTGACGAGCACGCGCTTGCCGGTCAGGTACCCGGCGACCGAGTCGATGTCCAGGTTGAGCTCACGACGGCCCAGCAGGTCGGCCTCGGTCAGCAGGCGGATGTCGCCCACCCCGACGCCACCGCCGAGCAGCTCGGCCACCGGTGGGAGGATCAGCGTGCGCAGGCCGAGCTCGTCCGCCCTGGCGGCGAGGTCGCGGATCGTCTCGCCCGAGGCGGAGGGGATCGCGATGACCATGTCGGTGGCCCCGGTGCGCTGGACGACGCGGGCCAGGGCGGTGCGGTCGCCGCAGACCGGCACGCCCTTCAGGCGCAGGTTCCGCAGGTCCGGGTTGTCGTCGATGACAGCCACCGGGTGGTACGGACCGGTCTGGAGCATCGCGGTGACGATCTGCAGGCCGCCGGACCCGGCGCCGACGACGATGACCGAGGTGCGGTCGGTGTCCGCCGCCCGGCTCCAGGCGTCGAGCTGCAGGCGCCAGGCGACCCGGCCGGCGCACATGATCGACAGCGCCAGGAACCCGGACATGATCGTGGCGCTCAGGGGAAGGATGTTGTCCCCCGGCGGGAGCACGTCCGCCACGGCGACCACGACGGCCACCAGTGCGACGACCCGGACCGCGGCGGCGATCTCCTCGAAGGTGCCGTAGCGCCAACGATGGACGTACAGGCCCATCGTGCGCCCGATGACCACCTGGAGTGCTGCCGCGACCGCACCCAGCAGCAGGACGTCCGCCAGGTCGACCGCCGTCACGTCGAGCTCGTAGCGCAGCAGCGTCGCCGTCCACAGACCGACGAACCATGCGGCGGCATCGAAGCCGGCTTGCAGCACGAAGCGGTACCGCGTCAGATGTCGAGTCAACTCGCCCCACCCCCAGCATCCCCCCGATGGCCCCGGGGCGCTGTGTCGGAGTTGAGTGAACCACCGTTGGGATCGCTCGACAAGCAGAAACTGAAGTTCGTTCACTGGGCAATTCCCCACGTTGACGCTGTGCGCCACGCTCTGCACACTTGGCGCGAACGACAGGGGACGACATGACGAGCAGCGCGCAACGGTGCGTGGTCATCGGCCAGGGCTACGTGGGGCTTCCCGTGGCCGTTCGAGCCGCACTCGGGGGCTACGAGGTCGTGGGCTTCGAGGTCAACGACGGCAAGGTGGCTGCGCTGAACGCGGGCACCTCGCACGTCGAGGACATCTCCGACGACCAGCTCGCAGAGGTGATCGCCGGCGGTCGCTACCGGGCCAGCGCGGACCCGGCGGACCTGGCCGACTTCGACGTCGCCGTCATCTCGGTCCCGACGCCGATGGGCGAGGGCGTACCCGACCTGTCCTACATCGAGTCGGCGGCCCGGACGCTGGCACCGCACGTGCGGGCCGGCTCGACCGTGGTGCTCGAGTCCACGACCTACCCCGGCACGACCGAGGAGCTCGTCGGGCCCATCCTGGAAGAAGGCTCCGGCCTGCGCGTCGGCGAGGACTTCCACCTGGGCTACAGCCCGGAGCGCATCGACCCGGGCAACGCGACCTGGCGCCTCGAGAACACCCCCAAGGTGGTCTCGGGCGTCGACGCCGCCTCGCTGGCTGCGGTGCAGGGCTTCTTCGACCGGGTCGTCGAGCGCACGGTGCCCGTCTCCGGCACCCGAGAGGCCGAGCTGACCAAGCTGCTCGAGAACACCTTCCGGCACGTCAACATCGCCCTGGTGAACGAGCTCGCGATGTTCGCGAAGGACCTGGGCATCGACGTGTGGGAGGCGATCGACGCCGCCTCGACCAAGCCCTTCGGCTACCTTCGCTTCACGCCGGGCCCGGGCGTGGGCGGGCACTGCCTGCCGATCGACCCGTCCTACCTGTCCTGGCAGGTGGAGCGGTCCCTCGGTCGCACCTTCCGCTTCGTCGAGCTGGCGAACGACGTGAACGAGCACATGCCCGAGTACGTCGTGCGTCGGGTCCAGTCGCTGCTGAACGACCACCGCAAGTCGGTCAACGGCTCGACGGTCCTCGTCTACGGCCTCGCCTACAAGGCGAACACGAGCGACGCACGTGAGACGCCGTCGCGCCCGATCGTCGAGCAGCTGCGTGCGCTCGGCGCGCACGTGGTGCTGGCGGACCCCCACGTCGGACCGGACCAGTTCCCCGAGGGCGTCGAGCGGGTCGACGGTTCGGCGGCGGACCTGGCCGCGGCCGACCTGGTGCTGTACCTCGTCGACCACCACGACTTCGACCGCGAGGCGATCGCCGCGGCGGACGCACCCGTGCTCGACTGCCGTCGGGCCCTCAAGGGCGCCGGGGTCCAGTACCTGTGAGCGTGCGGGCTCGGCTCGCGCCGGCCGCTCGACAAGGGATCAAGGGCGCCGCCGCGCTCGCGGACGTCGTGCGCACGCCGTCGCCCGGCATCACGATCCTCATCTACCACCGCGTCGGAGCGGGGACCGGCGGGCAGATGGACCTGTCCCCCGACGCCTTCGACCGACAGCTCGAGTGGCTCTCGGCGCATCGACGCGTGCTGTCGCTCGACCAGGCCGCGGACGAGCTCGCAGGGCCGTCGTCGGCACAGGCGCCCGACGGCGTCGTGGTGACCTTCGACGACGGCACGCCCGACTGGGTCGAGCACGTCCTGCCGGCGCTGGAGCGGCACCACGTGCCCGCGACCTTCTACGTCGCGACCTCGTTCGTCGAGCACGGCACCGAGCTGCCCGGCGGCGGACGACCCGTCACGTGGCAGGGACTGGCCGAGCTGGCGTCGTCGCCGTGGGCGACGATCGGTTCGCACACCCACGGCCACCTGCTGCTGGACCGCCTGCCCGCCGGCGAGGTCGCGGACGAGCTGGACCGCTCCATCGAGCTGCTGGGCGCCCACCTGGACGATCCGGTCACCCACTTCGCCTACCCGAAGGCGGTCGCCGGGTCCGCCGCGGCCGAGCAGGCCGTGCGCGAGCGGTTCCGGACCGCGGTCCTGGCGGGCACGCGGGCCAACCGCCCCGGGGTCGACCTGCACCGGCTGCAGCGCTCCCCCATCCAGGCGGCCGACGGGCAACGGTGGTTCCGCCGCAAGGCGGGTGGCGGGATGCACGCCGAGGACGACCTGCGGGACCGCCTCAACCGGGTGCGGTACCGCGGCCGCACGACGTGAGCCGGCGATGAGCACGGCCCGAGGGACGACGCGGCGCCCGCGGCTGGTCCACCTGACCACGACCGACATCAGCCTGGAGCTGCTGCTCGGGCCGCAGCTCGAGGCCTTCGACCGGGCCGGCTACGAGGTCATCGGCGTGAGCGCGCCCGGGGGGTTCGTCCCGGCGATCGAGGCGCGTGGGATCCGACACGTGCCGCTCGCGCACGCGACCAGGGCGATGGCGCCGCACCACGACCTGCTGGCCGTCGCCGAGCTGCACCGCCTGTTCCGCCGGCTGCGTCCGACGATCGTGCACACCCACAACCCGAAGCCGGGCCTCTACGGCCGGCTCGCGGCGCGGGCCGCCGGGGTGCCGGTGGTGGTCAACACGGTGCACGGGCTGTACGCGCAGCCCGACGACCGACTCGCGAAGCGCGCCGTGGTCTACGGCCTGGAGCGACTCGCGTCGACCTGCTCGGACGCCGAGCTCGTCCAGAACCCCGAGGACCTGCGCACCCTGCGCCGGGTGCTGCGCGAGCCCCGCTCGAAGCTCACGCTGCTCGGCAACGGCGTCGACCTGGCGCGCTTCGGTCGTGGCGGAGCCGCGGGCGACCGGCCGGTGACCGCCGACGGGTCGGCGTCCGGCGACGGTTCGGTGCCGGGCGACGCAGCGGCGGTGCGGTCCCGGCTGAGGGCCGAGTGGGGCGCGACCGACGACTCGGTCGTGGTCGGCGCGGTCGGCCGGCTGGTGCTCGAGAAGGGCTACGCCGAGCTGCTCGAGGCCTGGGAGGTCGTGCGCAGCCGGCGCCCGGACGCGCTGCTGGTCGTCGCCGGCCCGGACGAACCGGACAAGGCCGACGCGGTGCCCGCCGAGCTCGTCGAGCGCGCGGCGGCCGGCGGCGTGCGCTTCCTCGGCATGCGCGACGACGTCGAGGACGTCTACCTGGGCCTGGATGTGTACGTGCTCGCCTCGCACCGCGAGGGCTTCCCGCGCTCCGCCATGGAGGCCGCCGCGAGCGGTCTGCCGATCGTCGCGACCGACATCCGGGGCTGCCGACAGGTCGTGGACGACGGCGTCACCGGTCTGCTGGTCCCGGTGCGCTCGGCCGAGGCCCTGGCGGCGGCGATCGGCGACCTGGTCGGCGACCCGGCGCGACGGTCCCGCCTGTCGGAGGCCGCAGCGGCGCGGGCCCGGACCCACTTCGACCAGGCCGACGTCATCGGGACGACGCTCGACTGCTACGCCCGCCTGCTGACCGCTGCGGGGGTGCCGCTGCCGACCGGGAGCACCTCGCGGTGACCCGGCTGCTGTTCGTCTGCACGGCGAACCGGGTGCGCTCGCCGTTCGCCGAGGCGGTCGCACGCCGGCGGCTCGACCCCGCGGCCGTGCAGGTCGGCTCGGCGGGCTTC
Source organism: Actinomycetes bacterium (assembly GCA_023423215.1). Classification (GTDB taxonomy): domain Bacteria; phylum Actinomycetota; class Acidimicrobiia; order Acidimicrobiales; family Microtrichaceae; genus JAFAFZ01. The sequence goes on along the minus strand of JAFAFZ010000444.1, from coordinate 111 downwards.
CTCGAGGGCGGCGTCCGCGCCGTGTCCGAGATGACCTCGGCGGCGTCCCGGCTGGGCTACGACCTGTCCGCACACCGCAGCCGCACGGTCGACGCGGCGCTGCTCACCGAC
>JAFAFZ010000185.1 GCA_023423215.1 Actinomycetes bacterium | reverse complement strand
GCGTTGCGGGCGCGAGCACGGGCCTGACTAACGTCGTCCCGATGCGCGGCACCCGCCACACGATCGTCCTCGTGCTCTGCGCCGTCGCCACGCTCGTGGCCGCGGCGTGCACGGGCACCTCGAGCACCCAGGTCGAGGCCAAGGTGGTCGAGGCGCCGCAGGAGTCGACGACGACGACCGAACCGCCCGACTGCGCCGAGGTGCTCTCGCCCGCCGCGCAGGCGGGCCAGCTCCTCATGGTCATGGTCACGGCCCCCCAGCTGGCCACCGACGTGCTCGCCGCCGGCCAGGCGGGCGGCTTCGGGCTGAAGGGCCGCCAGTCGGCCGAGGTCGGCGACGAGGTCGCCGCCGCGATCGCCACGGCGCCGGTCGCCCCCTTCGTCGCCAGCGACGAGGAGGGCGGCACCGTCCAGCGCCTGGGCAGAGCGATCGGCGAGCTGCCCTCCGCCGCGGACATGGCCGACGGCACCCCGGAAGAGGCCGCCGCGCTGGTCGAGCCGTACGCGACGTCGATGCGCGAGCTGGGCTTCAACATGAACTTCGGCCCGGTCGCGGACGTCGGCGACGGCTCCGACCTGGGCTCCCGCTCCTTCGGCGACGAGGCGACCGTCGTCGCGAGCTACAGCGACGCGATCATCGCCGCGCAGCAGTCGGCCGGGCTGATCTCGGTCGTGAAGCACAGGCCCGGCATCGGCGGTGGCTCGTCCGACCCGCACACGAAGCTCGATGACCTGGCGCCCATCGACCAGCTGCGCGCCGCCGACCTGTTGCCGTTCGAGTCCGCCATCCGCGCCGGCGTCCCCGCCGTGATGATCGCCCACGTCGTCGTCCCCGGCCTGACGGCCGCGGGCGAGCCCGCCTCGCTGTCCCGTGCGGCCATCACCGACGAGCTGCGCGGACGCCAGGGCTTCGGCGGCCTGGTCCTCACGGACTCGCTCGGCATGGGCGCCGTGGTCAACACCACCCCCCAGGACGAGGCGGCCGAGCGGGCGATCGCCGCCGGCGCCGACATCGCGCTGCTCTCCGGCGCCGACGTGGTGCCCGTCGCGCACGCACGGCTGACCGAGGCGATCTCGACCGGACGCCTCCCCGCGGCGCAGGTCGTCGAGTCGGTGCGCCGCGTGCTGGCGGCGAAGGGCATCGAGGGGACCTGCCCCGAGCTGGCGGCCAACCTGGCCACGATCCAGCAGGACACGAGCACCTCGCTGCCGACCGGCGACGGCGACGTCGACACCGGCATCAACGGCGCGGGGAGCTCGGGGTCGTCGGGGTCCAGCTCGACCACGACGGCATCGTCGAAGTCGTCGACGACCTCGACACCACGTTCGTCGACCACCTCTGCACCCAGGAGCACGACGACGGCGCCGTCGAGCACCACGACGACTGCGGGGCCGACGACCACCGAGGACCCGGATCCCGATCCCGGTCAGGCGGACGTCGTCCAGCCCGACTGACCGGTCCCCGCCGGGGGCTCAGTCCCTCGCGTGCGAGCGCAGCTTCGTCGCCACGTCGATGGCGAACGGGTCGCCGCTCATGATGATCAGGTGCTGCGCGCCGGCGTCGAGGTACGCCTCCCAGTTGCTCGCCTCGGACGCATCGATGGCGACGGTCCGCTCGATCTCGCCGGGGTCCCGACCGATCCGGGCGCACCAGTCGTCGAGCACGCCGTTCAGCTCGGCGTAGTTCTCGGGTGGTCCGAAGCTGTTCCACATGTGGGCGTGCTCCGCGACGAGCCGCAGGGTGACCTTGCGACCGCTGCCGCCGACCAGGATCGGGAGGTCGCCGACCGGCGGCGGCGTGAGCCTGCCGAGGCGATCGACGATGATCGGCAGGTCGCGCTCCAGGTTCGCCAGGCGGCCACGTGCCGTGCCGAACTCGTAGCCGTACTCGGTGTAGTCACGCTCGAACCAGCCCGAACCGATGCCCAGCACGAACCGGCCGCCGGAGATGTGGTCGATCGTGCGGCTCATGTCCGCGAGCAGGTTCGGGTTGCGGTACGAGTTGCAGGTGACCAGTGCGCCCAGCTGCACGCGCTGGGTGCGAGCCGCCATGGCCGCCAACAGCGTGTACCCCTCGAAGTGGGGGGCCTCGGGGTCGCCGTAGAGCGGGAAGAAGTGGTCCCAGGTCCACACGGAGTCCAGTCCCGCCTCCTCGGCGGCCACTGCTGCGTCGAGCAGCGCGGCGACGCTCGTCGCCTGGGGCTGCAGCTGGATCCCGACCTTGAAGCGGGGCATCTCGGACCTCCTCGTCGTCGTGGCCCGGGCCTCAGGCCGACGTCGTCTCCACCATCGTCGCGCCGTCCCCGTCCGCTCCGGGCGCGTGCAGCTCGTCGAGCGCCGCGTTCACCCGCCGCAGGTCGCGTGCGCGGCACGCGATGCCGTGTGCCGTGCCCCCCACCGAACGTGGACCGATCCAGGGCTCGACGACCAGGCCGCGCGCCGCGAGCTGCTCGGCCAGTTCGGCGGCTCCTTGCGGGGTGAGGTCGAGCACGAGCGCGACGTGGCGC
>JAFAFZ010000387.1 GCA_023423215.1 Actinomycetes bacterium | reverse complement strand
GAGCACCAGCCCCCGCACGAGGTCGGGCCGGCGACCGGCGACCAGCGCCGCGACCTGGCCGCCGCGCGAGGTGCCCAGCCGCACCGTCGGCGTCGCGACGTGGCGTTCGAGCAGCTCCTCGAGCACGTCGGCGAAGGCGGGGGCGCCGTAGTCGAGGTCCACCGGCTTGTCCGCCAGGCCGTGACCCGGCAGGTCGAACGCGTACCCGTGGTGTCCGGACCGCTCCAGCAGCGGGAGCTGCGGTCGCCAGCGGTCCGCGCGGGAGCCGGAGCCGTGCACGCAGACCACGGTGCGGTCGCCGGAGCCGGCCTCGAGCACTCGGGTGACGACGCCGCCGAGGGCGAGCGGGTACTGGATCACGAGCTCAGCGGGTGGCGCCTTCGAAGCGCTCCATGGCGAGGCGCTCGATGACCGCCATGACGCCGAACAGCACCAGGGCCACGATCACCGTCGACGTCGCAGCCGCCCACATGATCGGCATCTGGTAGTTCCGCAGCGCGGTCAGCAGCACCGGTCCGATGCCCTTCGACACGCCGAACCACTCGCCGATCACGGCGCCGACGATGGCGAGCGGCATGGCGACCTTGAGGCTCGTGGCGACCACGGGCAGGGCCGAGGGCAGCTGGATGCGCAGGAGCTTCGCCCGCCGCGACCCGCCGAACACCACGAGGACCTCGTTCAGCGTCGGCGAGGCGGACCCGAGGCCCTGGACGACGGCGACGTAGATCGTGAAGAAGACGGTGCAGGCGGCCATGGCGACGGGGATCGTCGTGCGCTCGAAGTTGGCCAGCAGGATCGGCGCCAGGGCGACGAAGGGGATCGCGCTCTGGATCGTGGCGAGCTGGTCGACGCCCTTTCGGAAGATCGGCAGCGAGGTCACGAAGAGGCCGACGACGATCGCTGCCAGCGCTCCCCAGAAGAACCCCTTCACGGCCTCGGTGGCGGTGGCCAGCGCGGCGTTCACGATCGTGGGGCGCCGTGCCGGGTCCGTGAACACGTCGATCACGTCGGTGACCGGCGAGATCGTCGTGCCGAACACCTCGGTGACGCCGACGATCTGCCAGACGACCAGCAGCAGCGCGGCGCCCGAGAACGCGGCGACGATGCGCTTCACCGGGGTGCCGAAGTCGTCGTCGTCAGTCATCGGCGGCGCTCCCCCGGCTCAGGTTGTCCAGCTCGGTCGTCAGCTCGTCGACCAGCTCGTGGAACTCGGCGGTTCGGGTGACGGCCGAGGTGCGGGGACGCTCGAAGGGCACCTCACGGATCATGCGGACCCGGCCGGGCCGGGGTGACATGACGACGACGCGGTCGGCCAGCAGCAGTGCCTCGTCGACGTCGTGGGTGACGAGCACCGTGGTGACGGGGTCGGCGAGCCAGATGCGCTGGAGCTCCATGTTCAGCCGGCGGCGGGTCACCGCGTCGAGCGCACCGAAGGGCTCGTCCAGGAGGAGCACGTCGGGCTCGAGCATGATCGAGCGGGCGATCGACACCCGCTGGCGCATGCCGCCCGAGAGCTGCTTGGGCCGGGCGTTCTCGAAGCCCTTCAGGCCGACCAGGTCGATGAGCGAGTCGACCCGGTCGGTGTCGACCTTCCGACCGGCGAGCTTGTAGGGCAGGTTCAGGTTGCTGCGGACCGTCGACCACGGCAGCAGCGCGTTGTCCTGGAAGGCGACGCCGAGGCGGTGGCTCTTCGCCATGTCGGCCGGCGCGCTGCCCGCGACGGTGACGGTGCCGCTGGTCGGCTGCTCGAGCGAGGCGACCATGCGCAGCACGGTCGACTTGCCGCAGCCCGACGGGCCGATCAGTGCGACGAACTCGCCCGGCTGGACCGAGAGCGTCATGTCGCTGACGGCGTCGACGGTCTTGCGGCGCTTCAGCTGGAACTGCTTCGAGACCTCGGTGATCTCGATCGGCACGCCCCGACCGGTGTGCTCGACCGGTGACGGGGAGGTCAGGTCGACGGTGTCGACCGTGGTGGTGTCGCTGGCGTTGGTGGTGGACATCAGCTCCTGCTCAATCGAATCGACGACGGGCGTAGCGGGCGAGGGACGAGGCGGCCGTGTAGAGCACGACGCCGACGGCGATGGCGACGACCGAGGCGCCCCACGCCTCGGAGGTCCGGAACGAGGCCTGGGCGACGGCCAGGCGGTAGCCGAGGCCGTTGGCGCCCATGATCCACTGGGCCAACATCGCACCGACGACGGCGACCACGACCGAGAGCTGCAGCGACACGAGCAGGCGCGGCACGCTCGAGGGCACGGCCAGCAGCAGGAACCGCCGACGCCGCGACGCCCCGAACACCTTGAACATGTCGGTGGTGCCGGCCGGGGTCGAGCGCATGCCCGTGCTGGTGAACACCAGCACCGGGAAGAACGTGATGAGCGCCGCCACGATCACGACGGTCCGCTCGTTGTACCCGAACACCCGGGCGATGACCGGCACGAGCGTGGCGACCGGCAGGCACTGGGTGATGAGCGTCGGCGCGCTGATGGCGGCCCGGGCGAAGGACGAGAACCACGAGAGGCTGGCGAGCGCCACGCCGGCCACGGCGCCGAGCAGGACACCGCCCACCACGATCCGGAAGGTGTCCACCGCGTCGGCGAAGTAGCTGCCCGGGTTCTGCGAGATGTACTCGATGACGTCGTTCGGGTGTGGCGCGACGGCTGGCGGGAGCTGCTGGATGTCGATCCAGAGCGCCCACACGACGTAGAGGAAGACCACCGGCCAGAGCACCCCGACGATGCCCATCACGACCTTGCGGGCGACCCGCAGGGCGGTGCGCCCGGCGTTCGACGCGGAGCCGACCGTGGCACCCGCCGTGGCCGGGGTCGAGCTGGGCGGTGTCGACACGGGCGATGCGATCTCTGCCGCCGCGACGTGTTCGATCGTGGTCACTTGCTCACCTCCGGACGCGGCTCGGGCCGCTCGGTCGGATGGACGTCATAACATATATCTTCCGTTCTGGACGGCCCGGTTGCGGTTGTGTTTCCGCAGTGAGAACTCCTGCCGGCCCGGAGTCCAGGGACCCCGGGCCAGGCGTCGGCGGCGGACGGATCCGTCAGGCGGTGGCCGCGCCGACCGCCGAGGCGACGGCGGCGGCGCTGCCCGGGGTGCGCACGACGTTGGTCAACGTGCCGACCCCACCGACGACCGCCTCGAGCACGTCGCCCTCGGCCAGGTACTCCGGTGGTTCGCGCACGAAGCCGACGCCGGCGGGCGTGCCGGTGGCGATGACGTCGCCCGGCCGGAGCGAGGTCGTGCGGCTCAGCAGCGAGATCAGCTTCGGGATGTCGTGGATCAGCAGCGAGGTGTTCGAGCGCTGCTTCTCGGCGCCGTTGACCAGCAAGCGGACCTCGACGTCCGGCGGCGTCGGGAAGGCGTCGCGCTCGACGACCCAGGGCCCGATCGGGGTGGACGCCGGCGCGTTCTTGCCCAGGTGCCACTGCTGGTGGAGCTTCTGGACGTCGCGGGCGGTGATGTCGTTCACGACGCAGTAGCCGGCGACGTGCTCCCACGCCTGCTCGGGCTCGACGTCGACCGCCTCGCTCCCGATGACGACGCCGAGCTCGACCTCGTAGTCGAACTGCTTCGACATCGATCCGGGCAGCACCAGCTCGTCGGCGGGACGCGTCATCGCCCGGTGGGACTTCACGAAGATGATCGGCACGAGGCGCACCTCGTCGACCAGCTCCGAGGCCTCGGCCTCGTGCGCCCGGTAGTTCAGGCCCACGCAGTAGACCTCGCCGCTCGGCTCGAGCGGCATGTCGAGCGTCGCGCCCGCCAGCGGCACACGTCGGGCGCCCGGCGCGGGCACGAGCGTCGCGCCCCGGCCGTCGGCCAGCGCGGCGAGCGCCTCGTTCCACCCGATCGAGAGCTCGGCGACCTCGTCGCCCTGCACCACGGCGGGCACGACCTGCCCCTCGAGGTCGATGCGGACCAGGCGGACGGGGCCGGACCCCGGGTAGGTGTCGGTTGGGCTCATCGACGCGTCTCCTTCACGACTCGATCGGTCTCCTCGGCGGTGCCCGGCGCAGTGCCCGGGCTCCAGCCCTCTTCGTACGAACAATCCAGCAACGCCACGCGGCGCAGCTCCCCGAGGCGCCAGCCGTCCGGGGTCGCCACCGCGGTGGCGGCGTAGGCGTGGGCGAGCCAACGGGCTTCGCCGCCGACCTCGGCGGTCCAGATGTCGCGCCAGCGGCACTCGGCCGAGCCGGCGTCGGGGGCCACGTCGATCTGGACGCTCATGAGCGCCCGGATCCACGCGGACGCGCGCTCCGCCTCCACGGCGTGCGCGTCCAGCACCGCGTCGAGGCCGCACACCTCGTCGACGACGACGTCGCTCGCGTAGCGCGCGTCGGCGGTGAAGGACCCGGCGAGGGTCGCCCGGTCGACGCCCAGCTCGACGGCGTCCGCGTACTCGCCGAGCAGCCAGCGCAACTCGGACTCGGCGCGCAGCACGGCCACCCGCGCCGCCTCGTCGCCGAGGCGGTGGCGAGCCAGCGCGACGGTCGGCAGGCCGAGCACCGCCATGCCGACCACCTCGTCGGCGACCGCACTCGGCCGCGAGCCCAGCGCCGGCTGGACCAGCAGCTCGTCGAGCCACCCGACGCGGTAGGGCGTGCGGTAGCGGTCGGACATGACGAGCGAGCCGATGCGCCAGCCGGCCTCGGTCGCGTCGAAGCGCACCGAGAGGTCGCCCCCGCTCCACGCGGCGGTCGCACCCCCGTCGACGTTCGAGGCGGCGGACCAGAGCCAGGTGCCGGTCGCGACGTCCGCGCCGTCGACGAGCACCTGCTCGTTGGCGACCCAGTGCACGCTGAAGGGCTCCCAGGCACGCCACTGCGCGAAGTGCGCGACGAGGTCCTCGGCGCCGACCGAGCGCTCACCGCTCGGGTCGGTCCAGACGCCGTCCGAGGTGAAGTGCGCCGCGCCGCCCGCGGCGTCGCCGGCGTCCCCGGCGTCGAACAGTCCGGTGATCAGGCGGCGTGCCGCGGCACGTGCCTCGTGGGCGGGGAGGTCGTCGACGAGCTGGGTGCCCACCCCACTCGCCAGCATCGACGTCCCCACGGTCACCCCGGTCCGTCGAGGTGGCTGACGTAGCGCTCGTGCAGCCACTCGTTGAACTCGGGCAGCGTCGCCTCGTAGGGCGAGTAGGGGCCGCGTGGAGCGAACTTCGACTTGAGCCCCTTGAACATGCCGGCGTTGGAGCGCAGGTCCGGCTTGTCGATCACCTCGATCAGCTCGAGCTGGCCCTTCATGAGCTCTTCGACCCCGACCGTCTCGACGGTGTGCTTCGGGAACAGCCAGCTGACCGTCAGCGTGGTGCGGCCGGCTGACTGCGGTGTGATGCGGAACATCTTGATGCCGGTGCCCTCGATCGCCGCGAAGTGCAGCGGCGGCACCGCCACGAACAGCAGGCGCTCGTACAGCTCGTCGGGAAGGCCGTCGATGACCGGCAGGACCGGGAACCCCGGCACCGGCTCGCCGGCGCGCTGGAGCAGCCCGACGTAGCGCTGCACCGAGCCGTCGCCGCGTGCGTAGTCGACGTGCTGCACGAGGTGCGCCGGCGCGTTCTCGTGCCAGCCCTTGTGCACGTAGGTGGTGTGGTACTCCTCGAGCGCGTTCTCCTGCATGTTCTTCCAGTTGAAGGGCAGGTCCGTGTAGTCGCGGGAGTCGATGACGACCAGGTCCTCGATGCCGTACGGCTCGACCAGCGTCTCGGCCGTGGCGAGCGTCGGCGCCAGCGGTTCGGCGTGCTCGTCGAAGTTCGCGAAGACCATCCCGTGCCAGACCTCGACGCGCAGCTTCGGCAGCGAGATGGTGGACTTCAGGTGGTCCAGGTCGGGCGCCGGCGCCATGCTCGGCGCGCCGAGCAGCCGACCGTCGAGCCCGTAGCTCCAGGAGTGGTACGGGCAGCGCAGCAGCCGGCCGTCGCCGTCCTCCTCGGCGATCACGTAGCCCCGGTGCTGGCACACCGCGGACACGACGTGGATCACGTCGTCGTGGTCGTGGGTGACGAGCAGCGGCTCGTCCGCGACGGTCACGGCCAGGTAGTCGCCGCGGTCGGGGATCTCGCTGACGTGGCAGAGGTAGAGCCACGACCGACGGAAGATCGCGTCGACCTCGAACCGGTGGAACTCCTCGGACGTGTAGGCCTCGGGCGGCATGGTGACCGCGGCGGGCAGGTCCCCGATGGACTCGCCGACCTGGTCGACCACGCGACGGACGAAGGGGGTCGCGGTGCCGTAGGTCTCCTCGTAGGACTCGACCGTGTGGTCGATCGTCGTGCTCATGGGGGTCGGTCTCCTGTGCGGACGGTGTGCGGTGGGCCGAGCCGTGCTCAGGCGCTCACCAGGTCGGGTGCGAGCGCCGCCTCGTAGCGGTCCAGCAGCCACTGGTTGAACTGCGGGAGGCTCGACTCCTGCGGCGAGAACGGGCCGCGCGGGGCGAACTGCGAGCGCAGCCCGTGGTACATGCGCGTGTTCGACTCGATGTCGGGGTGGTCGATCGCGGGGATCAGGTCGATCTGCTGCTGCAGCATCGACGCGAAGTCGGGCAGCTCGAGCGTCGCCGGCGGGAACAGGAACATGATCGTCAGGGTCATGCGGTCCACGCCCTGGGGGACGATGCGGAACATCTTCACGCCGTCGGGGCGGATCGCGGCGAACAACGTGGGCGGGACGGACAGGAACAGGAACTGCCCCCGCTCGTGGTCCGGCAGGCCCTCGATGACCGGGAAGTTCGGTCGGTTCGGCACGGGCTCGCCGCCGGGGATGACCATGCCGGCGTGGCGGTAGATCGCGCCGTCGCCGGACTCGAACGTGCCGTGCTGCACCAGGTGTGCCGGGACGTTCTCGTGGTACCCCTTGTGCACGTAGGTGGTGTGGTACTCCTCGAGCGCGTTCTCCTGCATGTTCTTCCAGTTGAACGGCAGGTCCGGCAGCGTCACCGTGTCGGCGACGACCATGTCCTCGAGCCGGTACGGCGCCACCGCGGCGTCGGCCGCCGCCAGCGTCGGTGCGAGCGGCTCGGCGTCGGGGTCCAGGTTGGTGAACACCAGGCCGCGCCAGATCTCGACGCGGAAGCTCGGCAGGCAGTGCTTCGCCTTGAGCTCGTCGAGCTGGTGGGCCGGGTTCATGCTCGGGGCGCCGGTCAGGCGTCCGTCGAAGTCGTAGGTCCAGAAGTGGTACGGACAGCGGAGGTTCCGGGTGGTGGTCACCTCCTGGTCCGCCACCGCGAGCGCCGGCCCGTCGGGGCCCGGGGGTCCCTCGGTGATCACGAAGCCGCGGTGCTGGCACACGGCCGAGACGACGTGCACGACGCCGTCCCGGCCGCGGCTCACGATCAGCGGTTCGTCCGCGACGGTGATCGCCAGGTGATCACCCGGCGCCGGCAGCTGCGACTCGTGGCAGAGGAACAGCCAGCTGCGGCCGAAGACCGCCTCGCGCTCGAACTCGTAGAACTCGGGCGAGGTGTACGCCTCGCCGGGGAGGGTGCGTGCCGAGCTGACGGGCCCGACGGAACCACGGACCCGGTCGATGATGCCCGGGACCGTGGATCCGGCTGCTCGACTCATCCCTCCGCCTTGATCTCTTCCAGCAGCGACATGTCGATGACCTCGTCGACCGAGCCGGTCGTCATGTCCGCGGCCTCCATCCCGGGGAAGACCTTGGTCTCGACGAACGTCGGGTCGATGTAGAGGTAGCCGTTCGCCTCGGTCGCCTCGCTGTTCGAGTACTTCAGGTACTCGACGTTCTTCAGCTTCTCGAGGTCGAGCTCCAGGCCGGCGTCCTTGCCGTAGTTCTCGGCCGCCAGGGTCGCACCGAGCTCGGGATCGGCCTCGTTGTCGACCTGGCCCATCTGGACGGCCTTGAGGAAGCCCTTGACCGCGTCGCGGTTCTTGTCGAGGTAGTCCTTCGTGGTGAAGAACACGAGGGTGAAGCTGGGCAGGCCGAGCTCGTCCCAGGTCATCATCACCGGCTCCTCGCCGGTCTGCTGGCGGTAGGCGATGACCTCGTCGGTGATGAACACGCTCTGCGCGTCGACCTCGCCGTTGATGACCAGGTCCGGGCCGAAGCCGGCGGGCACGAAGGTGTAGTCCGTCGGGTCCTCACCGGCGAGCGAGAGGATCGCCTCGAACTTCGGCTGCACGCCCTGGGCGCCGCCGAGCCGCTTGCCGGCCAGCTCGGCGGGCTCGTCGATCGCCGCGTCCTGCGGCGAGATGAAGCCGTGCAGGTTCGCCTGGTACAGACCGCCGACAACGACGAAGGGGCTGCCGTCCGCCTGCGCTGCGATGACCGAGAAGATGTCCGTCGCGATGCCGATGTCCGCACCCCCGGAGCCGACGATCGCCTCGATGGCGCCGATGTCGGGGCCGCCGGAGATCATCTCGACGTCGACGCCCTCCTCCTCGAAGTAGCCCTTGTCGTCCGCGATGAAGATGGGCGCGAACTCGGTGTCGGGCAGCCAGGACAGCTGCAGCGCGATCTTCGTCGCGCTGTCCGAACCCGAGCCGCCGCCGGAGCCGGAGTCGCTCGAGGCCTCGTCGCTGCCGCACGCCGCGACGACCATCGCGCCCGCGGCCGTGAAGCCGGTGATCTGCAGGAACCGGCGACGGCTCTGCGGTGCACCGATCGGCAGATCGGTGGGGACGATGCTCATGCTGTGCTCCTTGGGGGGT
>JAFAFZ010000340.1 GCA_023423215.1 Actinomycetes bacterium | reverse complement strand
GTACGGGTCCCGCACGCCGTCGACCTGGGGGGTCAGATCTTGCCGACCAGGTCCAGCGACGGGGCGAGGGTCTCTTCGCCCTCTTCCCACTTCGCCGGGCAGACCTCGCCCGGGTGCGAGCGCACGTACTGAGCGGCCTTGACCTTGCGGAGGAGCTCGGCGGCGTTGCGGCCGATGCCCTCGGCGGTGATCTCCATGAACTGGATGACGCCGTCGGGGTCGACGAGGAACGTGCCGCGGTCGGCCAGGCCCTGACCCTCACGCAGCACCTCGAAGTTGGTGCTGATCTCGAGGGTGGGGTCGCCGATCATCGGGTAGTCGATCTTGCCGATCGTGTCCGAGGTGTCGTGCCACGCCTTGTGCGTGAAGTGGGTGTCGGTCGACACCGAGTACACCTCGACGCCGAGGCCCTTCAGCTCCTCGTAGTGGTCCGCCAGGTCACCGAGCTCGGTGGGGCAGACGAAGGTGAAGTCGGCCGGGTAGAAGAAGAACACCGCCCAGTTGCCCAGCACGTCCTCGTCCGAGACGGAGACGAACTCGCCGTCCTTGAACGCCGTGGCGGAGAAGGGCTTGATCTTGGTGTTGACCAGGGTCATCAGGAAAACCTCGTTGGGGTTGAGGGGGTGGAAGTGACAGGGGTGAAACTACGTGGCCGCCATAGATAGTTCCAATCGATTGATCGAATTCGATCGATAGGTTCCATCTATCGCCCAGCGAACACCGCCCGCGCCGGGACGACGCCCCACCAGCAGTCGGGTGGCGCGACGGTGCGGTCGGACGTGGTGGCGCTCAGCCGGTCAGAACAGCCGGGCGGTGAGCTTGCGGCGCCACTGCGCCTTCGCCGGATCATCGTCCGGCAGCAACTCGAGCAGGTCGACGAACTGCTGTCGAGCGCCCTCGTCGCCCTTCACCTGGTCGAGCAGGCCGATCAGGCGGATCTCGACGTCCGCCGGGTTCGAGGGGCCCGTGCGGGCCAGCGCCGCGATGCGGCGGGTCGCGGGCGACTCGGGGATCTTCTCGAGCAGGGCGAGCGCCTCGTCGGTGCGGGTGTCCAGCGCGAGCAGCTCGGCGAGCGCCACGATGACGTCCGCGTTGGCCGGCTCGAGCTCGAGCGCCTGGCGCAGCGAGGCCTCGTCGCCGGGGGCGATCATCGGCTGGACCGGCGTGAGCTCGGCCGCCGGCACGAGCCGCTCGACGAACTCGCGCACCTGCGCCTCGGGCAGCGCGCCCAGGAACTGGTCGACCGGTCGGCCGTCCACGATGGCGAAGACCGCCGGGATGGACTGGACCCGGAACGCCTGGGCGACCTGCGGGTTGGCGTCGACGTCGACCTTCGCGAGCTCGACGCGGCCGTCGGTCTCGGCGATGACCTTCTCGATGATGGGCCCGAGGGTCTTGCAGGGTCCGCACCACTCGGCCCACAGGTCAACCACCACGGGAACGGTGGCGGAGCGCTCGATGACGGCGGTCTGGAAGGTGGCATCGGTGACGTCGGCCATCGCACCATCCTACGTCCGCGCCCCTGGTGCCCCGACCCGGCCGACGGGCGTCGAGCCGGTGGGAACTAGATTGGGACCTCCCACGGCGCCGCACGTCGCCGGGGTCGTCCGTGTGACACGTGCGCCGAGGGGGTCGACGTGACGGGACAGGTCGAGGGGATCGACACCGACGACGTCAGCGCGTGGTTCGCCCGCAACGTCAGCGACGTCCAGCTGCCGCTCGAGATCGAGTTCATCGCCGGCGGTCACTCCAACCTGACCTACGCGCTGACCGAGCAGCCGGCGGCCGACGGCGCCAGGGGTCGCCGGTGGGTGCTGCGCCCTCCGCCGCTCGGCCAGGTCCTGGCCACCGCGCACGACGTCGCCCGCGAGCACCGCATCATCTCGGCGCTGCAGCACTCCCCCGTGCCCGTCCCGCCGGTGGTCGGCCTGAGCGCCGACGACTCCGTCAACGGCGCGCCGTTCTACGTCATGGAGTTCGTCGACGGGCAGGTCATCCGGTCGCACGCCCAGGCCGAGGCGCTCGACCCGGTGGCGCGCCGCCGTGCGGGCGAGTCGATCGTCGACGTCCTCGCCGCGATCCACGCGGTGGACGTGGACGCCGTCGGCCTGGGCGAGCTCGGCCGCAAGGAGGACTACATCGCCCGCCAGCTGAAGCGCTGGTACGGGCAGTTCGCCAAGAGCGAGGAGCAGGTCGTCGGCGGGCTGGACCTGCCGACGGTGCACTCGGTGCACGACCGGCTCGCGGCGTCGATCCCGCCCCAGGGGCCTGCGGCGATCGTGCACGGCGACTACCGGCTCGACAACTGCATGCTCGCCGCGGACGGCAGCGTGGCCGCGGTCCTCGACTGGGAGATCTGCACGCTGGGCGACCCGCTCGCGGACGTCGGCCTGCTGTGGGTCTACTGGTCGGACCCGGACGAGGACGCGGTCATGCCCCAGGCCTCGCCGACGGCGCTCGAGGGCTTCCCCCGCAAGCGCGAGCTCGTCGAGCGCTACGCCCAGGTGTCCGGCCGCGACCTGAGCGCGCTCCCCTACTACGTGGCCTTCGGCTACTGGAAGCTCACCTGCATCATCGCCGGGGTCTACGCCCGCTACGCCGGCGGCGCGATGGGCGAGGTCGGCGAGGACACCGTCGCCGGGTTCCGTGCCATGGTCGAACGGCTGGCCGAGCTGGCCGACGAGGCCACCCAGCAGGTCCCCACCCCCGAGGAGCCCACCGGATGAGCGACGCCCCCCTCGTCGACGTGCACTTCCAGCCCGAGCTCACCGATCCCGTGATGATCGTCGCGCTCGACGGCTGGATCGACGCCGGGCTCGGCGCGGCCAACGCCATGTCGGTCCTGCTGAGCCACGCCGGCTCCGACCCCGTCGCCGAGTTCGACGCCGACCGGCTGCTCGACCACCGGGCCCGCCGGCCGGTGATGCACCTGGTCAACGGGCTCATCACCGACCTGACCTGGCCGTCGATCGAGCTGCGGGCCGGCAGCGACGCGGACGGACGGGACATGCTCCTGCTGATCGGCGCGGAGCCCGACTTCGAGTGGCGTGCGTTTGCCTCGACGGTGACCGAGCTCGCCGAGGACTTCGGCTGCCGCATGGTCGTCGGGCTGGGCGCGTACCCGGCGCCGGTCGCGCACACCCGCGGCACCTCGCTGTCGGTCACGACGTCGTCGACCGAGCTCTCCTCGACGCTGCACGGCTACGTGCGCGGCACCCTCGACGTGCCGGGCGGCATCCACGCGGTGCTCGACGTCGACTGCAACGCCGCGGGCATCCCGGCGCTCGGGCTCTGGGCGCAGGTGCCCCACTACGTGTCGTCCATGCCGTACCCGGCCGCGTCGGCCGCGCTGCTCGAGGGCCTGGGCGAGGTCGCCGGGCTGCGCATCGAGCAGGGCCAGCTGCCGACCGACGCCCGCGCCACGCGTCTGCGCCTCGACGAGCTCGTCGCCGAGAACCCCCAGCACCAGACGATGGTCCGCCAGCTCGAGGAGATGATGGACCAGGGCCTCGGCGGACCGGACGACGCCCCGACCTTCGGCTTCGACCACCTGCCGAGCGGTGACGAGCTGGCCGAGGAGCTGCAGGAGTTCCTGCGCGAGCACCCCGACGACGACGCCTGACACTGCGGTGGCGGTCGGCCGGCCGGCCGGACAGCCGAGCCGGTGGCCAGCCGCCGGTGAGCCGCCGTCAGCCGCGCAGCGGTTCGTAGTCCGGCAGCGTGATGCCCTCGGGCAGCTCGGTGTAGAGCGTCACGGCACCGTCGGGGTCGAACGCGGCCGGCGGCGTGTCGGGCCACTGGCCGGGCAGGAACCGGGCACCGCCGTCGACGTAGGTCCACATGCCCGAGCCGACCTTGCCGGTCTCGTCCTCGCCGACCGCGGTGGCGTCCCACCAGACCTCGGTCTGGTCGTCGACGCCTGCGTAGTCCACACCCGGCCAGATGCCACGCTCACCCCACGAGATCTGGGGGCTGATCACGGTGCTGTCGACGATGTCCGCGCCGAAGATCACGGCCCGGAACATCTCGGGCGAGACGTTCGGGCCGACGCCCTGCAGCACCGAGTAGAGGAACTGCAGGTTCGGCAGGACGATCGGTGCGCTGGTGCGTGCGGGCGGCGGCTCGCCGAAGAACCACTGGTAGAGGAACGATGCGCCGGCGACCTTGGGCGAGATGCGGGCGAACAGGTTCGAGGGGCCGAACGCGTGCGCCCACTGGGCCTGGTCGTAGGTGCGCGAGAAGATCGTCGTGTCGACGAGGGACGAGCCGGTGATGACCCACTCCGGGTAGTAGTCCTGCTCGGTCGCGGTGGTCGTCAGTGTCTGTGGCGCGAGCGGATCGCCCGAGTAGAGGATCGTCGTGACCCCCTCGGACTTCATTCGGGCCAGGATCTCGCGCGCCTGGGCGGCCATGCCGACCGGTGAGGCGAACGAGGCGACGTCGGTGAACTGCACGTCGTAGTCCTCGGCCAGGGTGGTCTCGAGCTCCTCGCGCACGGCCTCGGTCGACGGGCCGGTGGACAGGTAGATCAGCCCGAAGCTGCGCGGCTGGTCCTTGACCGCGTCGCCGCCGAACTCGGCGATGCCGCCGGCGAGGCGTTTGCCGACGTACTCGGCGGCCAGGATGGCGGACTGGTTGACGTTCTTCTGGATGTCCCAGACGTAGGGCGCTCGCTGCTCGTACCACTCGATGGTCTGGCCGGGGGTGCAGGTCACGCACATCACCTGGTTGGCGGCGAGCGTGTCGGCGAAGGCCTCGGTCAGGATCGGACCGCCGATGACCGCGAAGGGGCGGATGTCGCGGGCGATCGTCTCGGCGTCGGTCGTCGCGGCGACCGCGTCGTTCGCCGCGCCGGTCGCGTCGTAGCGGATCAGCTCGATGCGACGCCCGTAGGTCTCCTCGTACGTGGCGAGCATCTCGTTGTAGCCCTGGTACGTCTCGAAGGTGTCGGTCGGCGTGTCGTCGTTGCCGATCTGGCTGTAGATGAAGGTGAGGATCGGGTCGTCCTCCTGCGCGACGTACACGACGACCTTGATCGTGTCGGCCGTGACGCCCGGCGTCGTCTCGCCGCCGTTGTCGCCGTCGAACGGGGCGAAGCACTCCGCACGCGGGTTCAGCGGGATCGCGAGCACGCCCTCCTCGGTGTCGCAGCGTGCGCCCCAGTCGATGTCGTCGACCTCGCCGCGCTCCTCGGCGACGCTCCAGGGCAGCACGCCCTCGGGCAGCTCCTCGCCGGCGGAGTCGCCCGCTCCGCCCGAGGCGGACGACGGCGCTGCGCTGCTCGCGGCCTCGTCGTCGGGCGAGGTGACGACCAGGGTGGCGAAGACCGCGACCAGCGCCAGGCAGATGAGGGTGAGCGGGCCGTACCGGGCGACGACGTTGCCGCGACCGGTGTCCTGCGCGCGCATCGGGCTCATGGTCGGTCCTCCGGAGGGCTCGCGGGCGGGTCGGTCGTCGGGGCACGGGTCGGCGCCGGGCCGGTGGGCGCCGCACCCGACCGGGCGACCGCGATCGCATCGTCGCCGAGGTACGACGCGACGACCCTCGGGTCCTCGAGCACCCGGGCCGGCTCGCCGATCGAGATGACCTCGCCGAGCTCGAGCGCGACGAGCCGGTCCGAGATCGCGGTCAGGAGCGGCATGTCGTGCTCGATCACGACCATCGCGCAACCCAGCTCGTCGCGGATCCGCAGGAGCAGCGTGCCGAGCTGCTCGACCTCTCGCTGGGCGACGCCGGCCACCGGCTCGTCGAGCAGGAGCACGGTGGGCTGGTGCGCGACCGCGCACGCGAACTCGACCATGCGACGTGTGCCGGTCGAGAGCTCCCGCGTGAAGTGGTCCGCGTAGCTCCCCAGCCCGAAGACGCCGAGCAGCTCCTCGACCCGCTGCCGCGCGGCGCGCTCGCTGCCGTAGTGGGCCGGCAGCGCCAGCGCCGCGTTCAGCGGATCCCGCACGTCGAGCGACTGCTCGAGTGCGACCGCCACCGTCTCGGCGACGGTCAGACCCGGGTAGAGCTGGCCTCCCTGGAACGTGCGCCCCAGCCCGCGAGCGGCGCGGCGGTGCGGCGCGTCGTGGGCCAGGTCGTGGCCGGCCAGCAGGATGCGGCCTGCGTCGAGGGGCTGGTACCCGCAGATCAGGTCGAAGAGCGTCGTCTTGCCCGCGCCGTTCTGGCCGATCAGGCCCACGACCTCGCCCGGCGCGACGTCGAAGCTCACCGCGTCCACCGCGACGATGCCGCCGAAGCGTCGGGTGGCCTCGGTCAGGCGCAGGGCCGGGGCTGCGTCGTCGGCCGATGGCCGCTCGACGGCTCGGACCGGGCGGCGGCGCTCGGAGCCGAGGTCGACCGAGGCGGTCGAGGTCTCGCCCGTCACGAACACCGCGCGCAACAGGTCCGGTCGCTCGAGCAGCTCCCGGGCGGGGCCCGAGAAGCGGATGCGCCCGCGCTCCATGAAGTGCGCCGTCGTGGCGATCGAGAGCGCCACGTTCACGGACTGCTCGACCAGCAGGACGGTCGTGCCGCCCGCCGCCACCTCCTTGACCAGCTCGACCAGACGGGCGACGACCACGGGCGCCAGGCCCAGGCTGAGCTCGTCGATCAGCAGCAGCTTCGGCCGCGACAGCAGCGCCATGCCGAGCGCCAGCATCTGCTGCTGGCCGCCCGAGAGGTCGACCGCGGGCTCGTCGAGGCGCTCGGCCAGCACGGGGAAGGTCTCGAGCACCTGGGCCACGCGACGTTCGGTCTCGGCGCGGTCGCGCCGGGTCATCCAGCTGGCGGCTCGCAGGTTCTCGCTCACGGTGAGCGACGGGAAGACGCCCTGGCCGCCCGGCACCTGCGCGACGCCGAGCGCGGCGATCTCGTTGGGGGGCGCGTGCGTGATGTCGCGGCCGTCCAGCACGACCGCGCCGAAGTCCGCCTCGGTCACCCCGGAGATGGCGCGCAGCAGCGTCGACTTGCCGGCGCCGTTCGTGCCGAGCAGCGCCACGACCTCGCCCTCGGCGACGTCCAGGCTGACGTCGAAGAGGACCTGCACCGGCCCGTACGACACGTTCAGGTCGTGCACCACCAGCAGGTTCGCACGGCCCTCCTTGCGGTCGATCAGCGCCTTCGAGCGTGCGGCGGACGAGGTCCACACGTCCGCGATGTCGCGTCGCACGACCGCACCGCCCGACGCGATCAGCAGGCCGCCGACCAGCAGGATCGGCGACATGACCAACATGCCCTGCCGGGTCCCGATGTTGTCGCTGACCCAGCCGACGAGCGGCAGCAGGCCGAGGCCGGGGATCGCCCACCACGAGGCGATCGAGAACCCGACCGAGCGGGCACGACCGGGGATGGCGAGCGACAGCGTGGCGAAGATGCCGGGGAGCAGGACGGCGAGCACCGAGGTGAGGAGGATGTTGGCGATGACCGAGAGCCACAGCGTCGGCGCCAGCGCGAAGCACGCGACGAGCACGGCGCAGGCGAACGCGACGCCGCGCAGGAAGCGGAAGATCAGCGCCGGGTCCCGCAGGAAGAGACGGGTGCCGAGACGGGCACCGACCGCCAGGCCGAGGAACTGGAACGGCTCGACCAGCGCCGCGAGGTAGCCGCGGGCGAAGGTGTCCAGGTCGTAGACCTCTTCGTACATGAGGCCGGCGAGCGAGACGAAGCCGATGATCGCGACGGCGAGGAACGGCACGGCGTACCAGATGCGCCGCAGCACGTCGATCTTCCACAGCAGCCGCCACGACTCGGCGAAGCTCGGCGTGGGCTCCTCGGTCTCGGCGACCTCGTCCGCAGCGCCCGAGGCCCGTCGCTCCTGGGCGCCTCGCACCGGCTCCTTCATCCGGGTGCCCAGCGCGACCAGCACGATCGTCGGCACGGCGAACACGTAGAAGGGCGCCCGCCACGAGAACGCCGCCGCCAGCCCGCCGGCGATGAGCGGGCCGAGGAACTGGCCGAGCACGTTCGCGCCGCGGTGGAACGAGAACACGCCGGGTCGACGGTCGACCGCGTAGTAGTCGGACAGCAGCGCGTTGTGGGTCGGGTCCACCACCGCCCGTCCGATGCCGGAACCGGTGCGGGCGACGATCAGCATCCAGATGGCCGTGGACGCGCCGGTCATGACCGAGAACACCGCCCACAGCACGGCGCCGCCGAGCGCGAGCGCGACGCGGTTGCCGCGGTCGGCCAGCGCCGCGATCGGCATCTGCATGAGCAGCGCGCCGAGTGCGGTCAGGGCGACCAGCGAGAGGATGCCGGTGTTGGACATGCCGAACGCGTCGCGGATGTTCGGCAGCAGGATGCCGAAGCCGGTGCGGTCGAGCTCGTCCACGGCGTTCAGCCCGAAGAGGATGAGCAGCGGGAAGATCGGCCCGGTGCCCACCATCGTCCGCAGCGCGGCTCGTGGCGCACGCGCCGTGCGGTACCAGCGGCGCGGGTCCACGACGCCACGCGAGGACTCGCGCAGGTCCGTCCAGGTGATGCGGTCCTCGCCCGTCGTCGCGACCGTCGGGTCCATCACGGTCACGGTGCGACCTCCTCGTCGCGGCGCGGGGTGGGCGCGTCGCTCTCGGCGGTGTGGGCAGCACCGGTGCCGTTGGCCGAGGGCACGCTGCCGTTCGTGGCCGACGGCGCATCGAGGGTCGGCGCGACGGTCGCACCGGTCGTGCCGTCTGCTGACGGCGCAGGGCTGTCGGGGACGGCATCGGCGGCGAGGGCATCGAGCGGCGCCGCGTGCGAGCGGTCGAACGCGGTGTTGACCAGGCCATGACGGCGGGCGACCACACCGAGCAACCGGTCGCGGGCACGGAACAGCAGCCCGCCCAGGCCGTCGGGCACCGCGGAGAGCACCACGAGCACGCCCAGACCGGTCGCCAGGACCGACCAGGGCATCGGCAGCAGCCACTGCGACCCACGCTGGAACACGGCACCGAGCACGGCCCCCAGCACCGAGCCGAGGCCCCCGACGACGGTCGCGGTGAAGACGGTGAGGCTCTCCTCCGCGCTGTAGGTGACCGGTCGGAAGGCCGCCTGGTGGATGACCAGCACCACGCCGGAGATCGACGCGATGCACCCCGACAGCGCGAAGGCGCCGAGCTTGGCCCGGGTGGTGTCGACGCCGTAGGCGGTGGTGCCCGGCTCGTTGTCGCGCAGCGCGATCAGCACGCGCCCGGTGCGACTGCGGCGCACGCCACGCAGGGCCAGCACCGCCAGCGCCAGCACGACCAGCGCGAAGTAGTAGAGCCGCAGCGGGCTGTCCAGGCTGATGCGGTGCAGCAGCTCCGGACGGGGGAAGGACCCCTCGGGGATCCAGTCGACGGCGCGGTTCGAGAAGATCCACTCCGACGCGGCGAGCGAGAGGGCGAGCGTCGTCACCGCCAGGTACAGGCCGCGCAGCCGCAGCGCCGGCAGGCCGACGAGCACGGCGACGACGGCGCCGATCGGTCCCGCCAGCAGCATCGCCGCCAGCGGGTCCCAGCCCTGCTCGACCGTCGCCCAGGCGCCGATCGCGGCACCGACGCCGACGAAGGCCATCTGGCCGAGCGACACCTGGCCGGCCCAGCCGGTCAGCACCACCACCGAGGTGCCGATGGTCGCGAAGACGACGATCACGCCGGCCTTGAGTTGGCCGTTGGTGCCGAGCAGCGGCGGCAGTCCGAGCACGAGCAGGCCGGTGGCGACGACGAGCACGAGGCGGGTGAGGCGGACCTCGGGCAGTCGGGCGAGCACGGGCGGGACGGGTCGCACCTCGCCCGTCGCGCCCCAGGCCGAGCTGTCGTCCCGGTCGGCCCGGGTCGCCCCACGACGCTGCAGCAGCAGGGCGATGACGATGAGCGCAGCGAGGAACGGCGAGACGAGCGTCGCGTCACCCATGTTCCAGCGCACGCCGGCCTCGAGGATGCCGAGGGTCACCGAGGTCACTGCGATGACGACCAGGTGGGTCATGCGGCCGATGACCATCGCCGTCAGCGCCCGCAGCACGACCGACAACCCGAGGCCGAGCCCGAACGGCAGGCTCGCCACGCCCGCGGTCAGCACGACCGACACGTAGGCCAGCACCGCGGCCAGCACCCACACCTGCGCCTCGAGCCGTCGCACCGGGATGCCGAGCATCGACGCCCTGTCGGTGCGGTCGGCCGCGGCACGGATCGCGACGCCGGTGTCGGTCAACCGCAGGACGAGCGCCACGACGACCATCAGCACGGGGGCGACGACCATCGCGATCAGGTCGTTCGCGTCGAAGACCACGCCGCCGACCGTGAACGAGGCGTCGAACGGTGGCGGCATCGTGCGGATCGCCGGCCCCGCGTCCCACCAGCGCGGCAGGAGCAGCGCGCCGAACGCCAGCACCTGCGCCAGGCCGAGCGTGACGACGGTCAGCTGCAGACGGGGTGACCGGTAGAAGCGGCGCACGACGAGCACGTCGGCGAGCAGACCGACGACGATCGCCGCAGCCAGGCCGATCGTGACGCCGAGCAGCCACGGCAGCCCCCCGAGCGTCACGAGCAGCACCGCGAGCGTCGCGGGCAGCGCCCCGAGGTCGCCCTGGGCGAAGTTCACGATCCGGTTCGCCCGCCAGACGAGCGCCATGCCGATGGCGGCCAGGGCCCCGAGCACGCCGAGCACCGCACCCGAGAGGATCGCCCCCGACGGCATCGGGAACCAGATCAGCTGGACCGCGACGATCGCGATCGCGGGCAGGAAGAGGCTCGCGTCGGCGAGCGGTCGCGAACTGCTGCGCGCCGTCTGGCCCACTCCACCCCCCGGTGTCCGACCATCCCCCGGCCGGTGCGGGCACCGGCGTTCCGGAGTTTCTACACCGTCCGGAGCGCTGCCGACGTGGAACGCGGCTCCGGTGCGTGCACCGGCGCACCGCCGTCGCCGCCGAGGGGGACGAGGCTCACCTGGAGCCGCAGCGTGGCATCCTGCTCGACCGCCTCGGTCAGCGCCACGAGCAGCGACAGCACGTCCGCCGCGACCGGTGTGCCACGCCAGCGGCCCTCGAGCGTGGTGATCGCGTCGGCCACCCGGGCGATCTGCTCGCCCGGCACCTGCGACAGCGCGGCACGCGTCGAGGCCCACAGGGCGACCAGCCCTGCGAGCGTCGGACAGGTCGGCGGGCGGCGGGCGACGCCGAGGGCGATGTCGACCGAGGGGTTGAGGGTCACCCACGTGCGGTCGTCGACGGCGCACGCGAGCAGGCGTGCGACGGCTGCCGGTCGGCCCCGCAGGTCTGCTCCGGGCTCGAACTCGCGGCCGTCCTCGCCCGGCGGGCGGCCCACCGCGCTGACCCACGCAGCGACGCGGCCGGCCTCGGGGAGCCGCGCTGCGGCGTAGGCCGCGAAGAGGGCGCCGATGAGCTGGTCGGCGCGCTCGCGTCCGCCGACGACGTGCAGGACCTCGGGGCGCGCCGACGGCACCGGCGCCTCCTCGACGAGCTCCAGCTGCGCCAGCTCGACGCCGGACAGGTCCAGGTTCGAGAGGTCGAGCGTCGAGAGGTCCAGCCCCGCCACGTCGAGCGCCAGGTGGTCCACCAGTGGCTCGTCGAGGTCCCCGACCTCGAGCTGCGCGGGAGCCGGCGACGGGACCCGCTCCGGCTCGGCCGCCGGGACGGCGACGCGCACGCGCAGGCGGTGCCAGTTCTCGACCACCATCGTCGCCAGCACGCAGAGCAGCAGCGCGCCGACCAGCAGCGCGGACGCGACCAGGGTCGGCGCCATCAGCGCACCTCGTCCCGCTCGTCCGTCGTGCGCATCCTCACGCCCTTCCCATCGCCCGGAGCACCGACGACATTGAGGAATCGGCCGCGACGGAGCCGCCGGGCGGGTCCTGGCTAGCGTCGGCGCCTCGGGGAGAGGAGCCCTTCGGATGACCACGCACCACCGACGACGCGCCCGGGCGGTGATCGGCCTGTGCCTGGCCGCGGCGACGATGCCGGCCTGCTCGATCGGCGACGGGAGCGCCGCCACGACGACCTCGGTGCCGAGCTCCTCGGTCGAAGAGGTGCCGTTCCCGATCTCCCGGGGTGCGGCGGCGGGCGACGGCGACGACCTCGTGGTGATCGAGAGCCGCGGAGTCGGCGACGGCGACGACCCGCTGCGCGCCGTCCTGCGTCGTGACGACGGGACGTGGGTCGACCTGCCCGACCTGCCCTTCAGCGGCTTCCTCCAGCTGGCCACCGCGGACGGGCGCGCGGTCGTCGGCGGCATCGCCTGCACCGACGGGAGCTGCGAGGGCGGTGAGGTCGCGTTCGCGATGCTGGACCCGCACCGGCAGCGCTGGATCCGCCTGGACGCGCCGCACGACACGCTCCCGGTCGACGAGACCGAGCTCACGAGCAGTGCCGGCCGCGGCGAGCTCGCGCAGTTCGCCGTGGGTGCCACGGGCTACCTCGTCAGCAGCGACGGACACGTCCAGCGCGCACCGGGCTACGACGCCGACGGGCGCACCCGCACGGGATGCACCGTCGACGACACCGAGGTGACCGTCGACCACAGCCTCGTGCCGCCGCCTGAGGGCGTCGCAGCGCTGCCTGCGCTGGTCCTCGGCCAGGACGTCCGGCTGCGACCGATCGACCGGAAGCCGCCGGGCACTCGGGTGGACCCACCACCCGAGGGAGTCGGGCCGGCCTGGCAGGTGCTGTGCGTGGCCGGCCGGTTCACGATCCTCGACGACGCGACCGAAGCCGTGCTCGACGTCGACGCACGTACCTGGACGCTCGGTCCGAGCAACCTCGCTGCCGCAGGTGGCAGCGGATGCTGCCTGCTGTACGCAGGTCGCGTCGCGTCCGCACCGGACGGCGAGACAGCGTTCGTCCTGACGAGCCAGGGGTTGCTGTCACGTGTCGGCGACGGCGACTGGGGTCCGGTCGACACGGGCGGTCGCCGGGTGGACCAGGTGTTCTCGACCGGCTCCGCGGTGCTCGCGGTCGAGAACGACGGCATGGAGCGCTCGTTCGTGACCGAGATCTGGCGCCGCTGCCGCGGCGCACGACGGTCGGGCCGTCGTCGCCCGACCGGGTCAGCCCTCGAGCAGGGAGAGGGTGCCCTCCACGAACTGCTGCTTGCAGGCCGAGCGCTGCAGCTTGCCCGACGAGGTCTTCGGCACGGTGCCCGGCTGGACGAGCAGCACCTGCTTCGGCGGGATGCCGACGGCCTCGGTCACCGCGACGGTGATGCCCTTCACGACGGCATCCAGGTCGTCCGCCCGCGCCTCGGCCACGACGATGATGTTCTGCGCACCCTGGCGCCCCTCGGTGCCGAAGGCGATGACGTTGCCGGTGCGCGCGCCGGGCACGTCGCCGGCGACCTTCTCGATGTCCTGCGGGTAGACGTTGCGGCCGCCGACGATGATTACGTCCTTGATGCGCCCGCACACGACGAGCGAGCCGTCCACCGTGTAGGCGAGGTCGCCGGTGTGCAGCCAGCCGTCGATGATCAGCTCGGCCGTCTCGTCCGGCTGGCGGTAGTACCCGGCGGTCAGCGAGTTGCCGGCGATGCGCAGCTCGCCCACCTGGCGGTCGCCGCAGGGCTCGCCGGTCACCGTGTCGATGATCGAGATCTCGAGGCCGGGCACCGGTCGGCCCAGCAGGACCAGCTCGGTGGCGGACTCGGCATCCGCGTCGACGGGCACGGCCTGGCGGTCGTGCTCGAGCGCGGTCTTGTCGACCCAGTCGGTGTGCAGGCCGGCGCTGGGCTCGGGGAAGCAGCCGGCGATGCAGATCTCTGCCATGCCGAACGCCGGGAAGGCACCGGCCGGGTCCAGACCGAACCGCTCGCCCGCTGCGAAGAAGCTCCGGAAGGTGTCGGGGTCGATCGGCTCGGCGCCGTTGAGCCACACCCGCATGCTGGACAGGTCCAGCTCGGCGTCCGTGCGACGCAGGGCGCGGGCGGCGAGCGCGTAGCTGAAGTTCGGCCCGGCGGTGCCGGTGCCGCCGTGGGTCGAGATCCACTCGAGCCAGCGCAGCGGCTTGGCGAGGAAGTCCTGCGGTGCGCCCTGGACCAACGTGCAGCCGAGCGTCATCGGGATGGTCAGGAAGCCGACCAGACCCATGTCGTGGTAGAGCGGCAGCCACGAGACCATGACCTCGTCCGGGCTGATCTTCGCGGCCTGCCAGGCCCCGTCCAGGTTGTTGCAGATGGCGCGGTGCGGGAGCATCACGCCCTTCGGCTCGGAGGTCGAGCCCGAGGTGAACTGCAGCACGGCCAGCGAGTCGGGATCGCTGTCCGGGCGGGTGTAGTCCGAGTCCGAGAGGCCCTGGTCCGCGTACAGCTCGTCCAGCGTCACGAAGGGCGGGTCGCCCGGCTGGGGCTCGACGAACGCCGCGAGCTCGGGATCGATGACGACGACCTTCGTGTCGGAGCGGCGGATGCGGTTGCGGGTGTCCTCGATGAAGCGGTCCAGCGCACCCATGCGCATGGGCAGCGGCATCGTGACGAGCGCGGCGCCCGTCAGCCACGTGGCCTGGATGGTGGTGATCAGGCGGCGGGTCGTCGGGCCGAGCAGCGCCACGTGGTCCCCGGGACGCACGCCGCGGGCCTGCTGGCCGGCGGCGGCGAGTCGGGCCTCGGCGTGGAGCTGGGGCCAGCGGATCGTGTCGTGGACGTCACCGTTGACGAAGGTGATCTGGCCGTGGTCCCGCCCGGCGACGTCCTCGATTCGATCGATCAGTGACAACACGGTGTTCGGACGCTCCTGGGGACGGTGGGGTTACAAGGATGTCATCCCTGCGCCGCCGGGTGTTCGGATGGGGTTCAGACGACGAGGTTCACGAGCTTCGGCGGACGGACGATGACCTTACGGGGCTCTGCGCCGTCGAGCTGCCCACGGACCTTCTCCGAACCCAGCGCGGCCGCCAGGCAGTCCTCCTCGGAGGCGTCCGCGCCGACCTCGATGCGGGCGCGGACCTTGCCGTTCACCTGCACGACCATGGTGACCGTGTCCTCGACCAGCAGCGCCGGATCGGCGACCGGCCACGGCGTGGTGTGCACGTGGGCGGGGCCGCCGTCGGATCCGTCGCCGTGGCGCAGCGCCCACAGCTCGGCCGTCACGTGCGGGCACGCCGGCGCCAGCAGCTGCAGGAGCGTGTCGACCGCGAACGCCAACGTCTCGCCGTGGGCGCCCTCGTCGGACTGCACGTAGAGGTACAGCTCGTTGAGGAAGCTGAAGTACTTGGCGACCGCCACGTTGTAGGACCAGCGGTCGTAGCTGGCGGTGATGTCGTCGATGAGGACGTGGGTGCCCCGGTGGACGGCCTCGTCCGCCGAGCTGCGGACGCCGTCGCGCACCGTGGGCACCAGGCCCGACCCCGGCACGGCCAGCCGCCAGACGCGGTGCAGGAAGCGCGAACAGCCCTCCAGGCCGACGTCCTCCCAATCGACGTCGTCCTCGGGCGGCTTCACCGCCAGGTGGCTCAGCCGCAGCGTGTCGGCGCCGAGGGTGTCGATGATCTCCTCGGGCGCGACCAGGTTGCCCTTCGACTTCGACATCTTCGACCCGTCCA
>JAFAFZ010000317.1 GCA_023423215.1 Actinomycetes bacterium | reverse complement strand
GCGGTTCGGTGGTGGAGTTCCACCTGTACGCGTTGGAGGACGACCTGGCGACGGTGCCCGACGAGGCGGTGTGGGACCGCATCCGCCCCACGGCGCTCGAGGTCGTGCCCGAGCTCGCCGAGGCGAGGGTGTTGGGGTCCACCGTCGGGACCTACGACGACTTCACCTCGTTTGCGACGGGCCAGGGTCGACTCCGGCCGTTCCCGCAGACACCCGCGGCGGACGGCCTGGCCAACCTGCTGCTCGCGGGCGACTGGGTCCAGACCTCGGTGCCGTCGGCGCTCATGGAACGGGCGGTGCTCACCGGTCGCCTCGCCGCCAACGAATGCCTGCTCGCGGACGGCGTGCGCGAATCCGCCTACTCACACGTCAGCCCGCTCGGCCCCGCCCGCTGAGGACGAAGTGCCCTGTTCCCGACGGTCGACTGGGAGGACGCTGGACCCCGGTGTGCGTTCGTCCGTGGGCGACACACCGGCGGTGAACGGCGATGGGGGTCGACATGCATCGAAACGGCACTCGGGTGTTGGTGTGGACGTTGGTGGGCCTCGTCGGACTGGTGGCCGCGGCGTGTGTCCCGGTCGGGCCCCCCGGTCCGGCGCCGACCCCCACGGCCCGCATCGCGTCGCCCGGACAGCAGGTCTGCGTCGTCACCGACGACGCGACCGTCGAGTGCTGGGGGTCCGGCCATCTGGGCGTCGCTGGAGCCACCGGCATGGTGCAGCGGCTCGAGGCGACACCGGTTCCGGCCCTGAGCGACGTGGTGGCGCTCGACGCAGGTGCCGGCGCGACCTGCGCCGTCCTCGCCGCCGGTGACGTCCGGTGCTGGGGGGCGAACGGCTCGGGCCAGCTCGGCGACGGCACCACGACCGACCGTGCGCAGCCCGTCGCGGTGAGCGGCATCAACGACGCGACGGCCATCTCGATCTCCGACGGCGGGCACGCGTGTGCGGTGCGTGCCGGCGGGTCGGTGAGCTGTTGGGGCGAGGGCAGCCGCGGGCAGCTCGGCAACGGTCAGCACCAGGACAGCTCGACGCCGGTGACCGCGGTCGGACTCGGCCCCGCCGTGCAGGTCGCAGTCGGTCAGGCGCACAGCTGCGCGCTGCGGTCGGATCGCACCGTGCGCTGCTGGGGCGCGGGCAGCAACCGAGAGCTGGGCAACCTCCTCCCGGTCGACTCGGCCGTGCCGACGCAGGTGCTGGGTCTGCCGCCCTCGACGGTGATCACCGCCGGTGGCACGACCGATGTCCAGGGCCAGCCCGAGGGCTACAGCTGCGCGCTCAGCACCGACGGCACCGAGTGGTGCTGGGGCAAGGGCGGCCCCGCCGGTTCGACGGCGAGCCTGCCGACCGCCACCGGCGTGACGGACGTGGTCGACATCAACGAGACCTGTGCGATCACTGCCGACCGACAGGCCCGCTGCGTGTTCGTCGACCCAGGAGACCCGAACATGTGGACGCCCCTCGGTCCGGCTGACGTGACCGACGTGGCACCCGACGACCCGGTGAACGGTTCGGACGACCTGACGTGCGTGCTCACCGGTGACGGCGCGGTGAGCTGTCGCGGCAGGAACTCGGGCGGACAGCTCGGCAACGGCTTCGGCTCCTTCGTCGCGACACCTCGCCCGCCCATCGCCGGTCTCGGCGACGTGGCCGAGGTGGCGACCGGAGGCTGGCATGCGTGCGCCCGGAGCTCGACCGGCACGGTGAGCTGCTGGGGCAACGGACTGCTCGGGCAACGAGGCGACGGGACCAACGGCTACAGCGCCACGCCCACCCCGACCGGCATCACCGACGCCGTCGCGATCGGTGCGGGCGAGTTCTCGACCTGCGTGGTGCGCAGCGGCGGTGCGATCGAGTGCTGGGGCACGGGTGCGACGCCGGTGGCGACGAACGTCCCGACGCCCGTGGCGACCGTGTCCGACGCCGTTGCGATCGACGGCGGACAGGGCTCCATGTGCGTCCTGCGATCCTCGGGAGCGGTGTCGTGCTGGGGCACGAACAACACGTTCGGCCAGCTCGGCGACGGCACCACGACGCCATCCGCCACGCCGGTCGACGTGGTGGGCATCAGCGACGCTGTCGAGGTCGAGGTCGGGTTCAACCATGCGTGTGCTCGGGACACCGACGGCGACGTCAGCTGCTGGGGGCGCAACGACGTCGGAGCCCTCGGGAACGGGACGACGACCTCGTCATCGACGCCGGTCGACGTCGTCGGCCTGACCGACGCCGTGTCGCTCACGGCAGGCTTCGGCACGACCTGCGCCACCCTCGGCGACGGGTCGGCATCGTGCTGGGGCAACGTGGCATCCTCGATCCCGCTGGCCGGCTCCGACCGGACCGCGCCGTCGACGGTGGGCGGCGTGAGCGGTGCCGTCGACGGCGCCCTCGTCGGTGGGTCGGCGGTGATCATCGGTCCGCTGTGTTCGCTCGACGCGGTCGGCGATGTGCGTTGCACCGGGTCGAGCGGCTTCTACGGCCTGCTCGGCGATGGCACTGTGGGCAGCTCCGGGGTGTCGGTGCCACCGGTCGGACTGGCATCGGTCGCGCAGCTCAGCGGCGACGGACGGTCGGTCTGCGCGCGGACGAGTGCGGGAGCTGTGCAGTGCTGGGGGTACGACGTCGACAACCAGCTCGGCGACGGTGGACCGCAGCACCAGACGGCGTTCGGCCCGGTGCTCGGGATCTGAGACCGCCACGCCATCGACCCTTGGCCCGCCAGCCACGGCAGGCCAGGTCGGCGGAACGGGCTCAGCGGCGGAGCTGGTAGCTGTCGCGGGCGACCATCATCGGCGAGGCGTCGACGATCTCGAAGTCGGACAGGCTGAGGGTGCCGAGCGTGTCGAGGTCGTCGTCGTCCCAGCGCTCGTCGGGCTCGCCCCGCAGCACGAAGCCGGGTCCGGTGTCGGCGACGACAGCGCCGTGTTCGCGCAGCGCGTCGGCCACGACACGCGCCTGGGGGCCGAGCTGGGACGTGTCGACGTCGGCACGCAGTCGGAGCCAGCTGCCCATGGGGATGGCGTTGGGGTGCTCCGACACGCCGTCGGTCCCCATGGCGGGCCACACCGGCTCCCCCGAGGAGATCTCGGACAGCGATGCGGACAGCACGTGGTCGATCCGACCTGCGGCCACCTCGTCGTGGCGCACCAAGCCGGCCAGCAGGGAGGCCTTCGACGCGGTCG
Source organism: Actinomycetes bacterium (assembly GCA_023423215.1). Lineage (GTDB taxonomy): Bacteria > Actinomycetota > Acidimicrobiia > Acidimicrobiales > Microtrichaceae > JAFAFZ01. The sequence continues at coordinate 170 of JAFAFZ010000317.1, read as the reverse complement.
ACCCCTTCTCGGACGGGACGTTGCTGCGCAGGTCGAAGATGCTGGTGGCGTCCGCGTACCACCGCCCACCGCCGATCCCGAGGGCGTCGTCGGAGGGGTCACGCACGTTCAACAGCTCGCGGCTCGCGCACGTCGACGGGTCGACGACGAGCAGGTGCGCGTCCCAGGCC
>JAFAFZ010000303.1 GCA_023423215.1 Actinomycetes bacterium | reverse complement strand
GGGGGGGGGGGGGGGGGGGGGCGGGGCGGGGGGGGGGGGGGGGGGGGGGGGCGCCCCCACGGCCCTGTCGGCGACGGTGTCGGGGACTTCGACCACCGTGCCCTGCGGCTCGAGGATGACCGGGCACGACGCCACGGGCTCGTGCTCGAGCGTCGCCACCCTGATCGGGAGCCCGAAGAACCCGGCGAAACCGATCGTCTCGTAGCGGCCGACCGCCTCGAGGTTCCGACGGATCCCCTCCGAGCGCACGTCGATGCAGAAGACGGCCTGCGCATCGGGTGGCGGCGCCTCGGAACTCGGGGCGGATCCGGGGCCGGCAGAGGACAGCGCCCCGAGCAGGTGGTCCCGGTAGTCGAGCTCGAGCGCTTCCTGCCACACGGCGAGGCGCTCGATCGGCTCGTGGCGTTCGTCGCTGGCCGCAGCAGTCGGCGGGTCGGACGCGAGGATCGACTGATCGAGCACGAGGTCCTCGAGCGCGAGCCGCAGGGCGAGGTACGCGACGAGGTCGTCGCTGTCGCCGGACCGGGCGAGCGCGGACGCCCAACCGGGGAGACGTCGGTAGGCGGCCCGGAAGTAGTCGGCGAGTCGCGGGCCGGGGATCCGACGCCGCTCGATCAGCCAGCTGAGCGCCTGTGCACCGTTCTCCGGGAGGTCGTGGACCCGCCGACGCGCCTTCCGGCCCGCCAGGCGGGCGAGCGCCGGATCGATCGGTGCGAGTCGGCGCCAGGCCCCGTACAGCCCGAGGTCCCGGTCGGGCAGCGTCCACGAGGCCTGACCCTCGTCGAGGTAGGCGGCGCACCACGTCGCGACCACCGCGTCGACCCGGAGCGCCAGGTCGGTGCCGCGCTCGGCATCGACCAGCTCGGTCAGTGTGCGGACATCGGACGTGTCGCGGTCGAGGCGCACGCCCCGCTCGGCGGCGGCGTGCAGGCTGCGGGCCGAGATCCGGCCGACCGAGTGGAGCGCTTCGTACTCCTGCTCGCTGAGGTACGAACGTGCGCCAGTGGCCGCAGCGGTGATCCGTGCCGCGTCCTCGAAGGTGCGGTGCTCGAGGCCGTGCAGGGGGTTCGTCGCCACGAACGTCGTGATGGGGAACGTGCGCGGCAGCGAGACGGACGCCGACAGCGCTGCTGCCCTGGCGGTGAACGGATTGACGGTCATGCTCCAACCTCCGAGGAGTTGCGTGCGAACGTGGGCCGGGCGGAGTCGCCGAGGTGGGCGGCCCACAGGTACGCACGGCGCGAGGCGCGCCGTGCAGTTCGGCCGTGCCGACCGGACAGGCTCGACACCGCCCAGCTGGCTGCTGCTGCCGCGGCCAGGGCGAACGCGCCCGCCTCGGCCAGCGGTGCGTCGACCTCCGGCAGGCTCGGCGCGAGCCAGGCCTTCAGCATCGACGCGACGATGAGCGACGCGGCGGTGCAGACGACCAGTGCGACGACCGCCGCCACGTCGTGCGGCGAACGCCGCTCGCGCATCCGCATCCACGCCGAGACGAGGCGAGCGACGGTCACGAAGATGAAGCCGAGGAGCACCACGCCCGCAGCCCCGTCGAACGTCGTCGGGCGGACGAGGGCCCAGGAAGCGCCGACGACGACGGCGCTGACGAGGAGCGCTCCGGCCGCGAGCAGCGCTCGCCGGGGGACGCCGGCGTCTCGGCGTCCTCCGTCGTGGCGGTGTCGGGTGACCGAGATCGCCGAGCCGGAGCCGAGGAACAGGTTCGACTTGTACATGCCGTGCGCCACCATGTGGACCACCGCCGGCCCCAGCAGGCCGGTGGCGCACTGCGCCACCATGAAACCCATCTGCGACACGGTCGACCAGGCCATGGACGTCTTCACGTCCGGTCGGGTCCGCGACACCGCCGAGCCGAGTGCCACGCCGGCGCATGCTGCCGACAGCGCAAGCGCCGTCGCGAGAGCGGACGCAGCCAGGACCGGGGCGAAGCGGATGAGCAGGACCCCTCCGCCGTTGACGATCCCCGCATGGAGGACGGCAGAGGACGGCGTCGGCGCGGCGGTCGACATCGGCAACCACGTCTGGCCGGGTGGGAGCGCGCACCTCGAGACGGCGGCCAGCACCGCAGCGACCGCGAGCACGGCGGCGACGCTCGCGACGCCCAGGACCTGCTCGCCCGACGAGGCGATCTGCGCCATCTCCTGGGGGCGCAGCAGCACCGGACCGACGGTGATCGTCGCAGCGACTGCGGCGAGGATGAGCGCGGCGTCGCCGACCCAGAAGGTCCTCGCCGCACGTCGGGAGGCGTCAGCGGCAGCCGGCCGTCCGTCGTGGCGGAGCAGCAGTGCTGTCGCGGCGCTCACCAGCAGCCAGGCGCACACCAGCACCCACAGGTCCGCAGCGATCGCCACCGCGGCGGTCGCAGCGGCGGCACATCCGCTCGAGGCGAAGAACCTCGCCCGTTCGACGTCCCCGCGCAACGACCGGACGGCGAAGCTCTGCACCACCAGCGTCGAGGACGACACGAACAGCAGCAGCAGCGCACCCAGCGGATCGACCGACACGAGGGTCCGACCGTCCAGCGACCACGACGCCGGCTCGCCCAGGGTGCCGCTGACGGTGAGCAGCACGGCAGCGGCCAGAGCGACCGCAGTGCCCGCGACGGCCAGCCGGCCCGATCGGTGCACCGTTCGCAGTGAGGCGAGACCGGCACCGGCTGGGGCGATGACGGTCAGAGCGATGAGGAGCGGGGCGAGATCGGACATGTACGTAACCTAAAGCGCGAAATGAAATGCGTCAATCAGGAAACGTGATTGGTTCTCGCGCCGCCGGGCGCGCGGCGCTGCTGCAGGGCGGTGGCCCCTGCAGCACCTGTCCTTCGTCGGGTCGCTGCGTCCGCTCGCTGGCTGTCAGCGCGGTGACGCGGTCGCTGCGTCCCCGGTCGCCGGGGCGACGAGCGGCCAGGGGCGCTCGCGTTCGACCGAGAGCGCCACGTCCAGCAGCAGGGCGTCGCGATGGCGAGCCGCCAGCACCTGCATCCCGAACGGCAGCCCGTCCACCGGCTCGATCGGGATGGACACAGCAGGGTTGCCGTAGACGTTGCTGATGATCGTGAGCGCACCCATCGACACCAGGGCGGGGAACCGCTGCGTGACCGCAGCGACCAGCGAAGGCGGCATCTTCGGAGCGAGGGCGGAGCCGATCCGGACGCCGAACAACGCCCCCCGGAACACCCACCGCGCCAGATCGCTGCTGGTCGCCCAGTCGACGAAGCTCGCCTCGTCGCTGCTCATGGCAGCCTCGGCGGGAAACGCGGGGCCGGGGTTGGTCGCGCAGATGATCAGGTCGACCTGGTCGAACGCGGCTCCCATCGCCTCGTTGGCCTGCACGCGCAGCTGCTCGCCCACGGCCGCCATGTGCAGGTTGTACAGCGACTGCGACAGGAACAGGCCGATCGCCATCTCGTCGGTCATGTCCGCCGCGCAACCCGGCCAACGGTCGCCGAGCTCGGCGAGCAGGGTGGCGAGGTTGCCGAGCATCCACTGCGCCGCCAGGTTCGGCGGCGTGACGTCCAGCTCGACCCGGACCATCCGGTGGTCGGAGATGAGCTGATCAGCTGCGGTCCGGATCCGCTCGTCCATTCCTGGCTCGAGGGTCGCGCCAGCGAGCGCAGGGACCACGGCGACCTTCAGCCCGCGCAGGTCGTGGGTCCCCAGGCCTGCCTCCCATCCGCCCGAGTCCGGCAGGGTCGACGGATCCCAGTGGTCGAGTCCGGCACACACGTCGAAGTAGCGCGCCGCGTCGCGAACGGAGCGTGCGACGTTGCCGGAGACGACGGTGTTCGGGCGCATGTAGGCGCCGGGCGCACGCGTGAAGCGGCCGAAGGTGCCCTTCATGCCGAGCAGGCCCGTGTAGGCCGCCGGGATCCGGATCGAACCGCCCCCGTCGCCGCCGGTGGCGAGGCTCACCAGTCCACCCGCCACGGCGGCGCAGGACCCGCCGGACGAACCGCCGGCGGTCCTCCCGTGTCGCCACGGGTTGTGCGTCACCCCGTTCAGCTTGGTGACGCTCACGTTGAGTCCGCCGAACTCGCTGGCGGTCGTCTGGCCGACCGGGACGACGCCACCTCTCGTGAAGAGCCGCTGGAGGTGGTGGCTGGTGAAGTCGGCGGTGCGGTCCCGGAACACCAGCGACGCCTCCGTGTCGGGCCACCCGTCGACGGGGCTGAGCTCCTTCACGCCGGTCGGGACGCCTCCGAAGGGCAGGGACACGTCGGCCGACGCGGCCCGATGGCGGGCTCGTTCCTCGTCGATGAAGGAGAAGCTGTTCAGCCGCGAGCTCGCGATCGCTCCGAGCGTCGCCTCCAGTTCTTCGATCGGCGAGCGTGCCCCGGTGCGGAACTCGTCGACGAGCGAACACGCGTCCCCTTGCCACGGCTGATCGGTCACTCGACGGCCCCCCTGACGCTCCCGACGAGCAGTCGACCTCGCCCGGCGGGCAGTCTGCCCCAACCGCCCCACGCCGCGACGGGTCGGCGGAGTCGACCGGACGAGGGAAAGGTCACACGCGTCCCGCCGGGTCGGGCATCGTGGTGTCCGTGACGAGCCTCGGCCGACCCTCCGTGCCGCCCGACGGCGCCAGCCCCGGCCCTGATCTCGCGACGTCGGACGCGGTGCCACCGGAGATCTTCCCGCTGCTCATCGACACCGTGCTGGGCCGCTCGGGCACCGGCGTGGTCGTGTTCGACGAGGACCTGCGCTACGTCATGGCGAACGAGGTCGCCGCCGACATCAACGGCATGCCGGCCGAGGAGCACCTCGGGCGACGGGTCGAGGAGGTCGTGCCCGAGGTCGCGGACTCGTTCGCGCCGGTGCTCCACTCGGTCCTGCGCACCGGGGAGCCCGCGCTGAACGTCGAGGTCTCCGGAGCGACGGCGTCGGCGCCGGGCCGCCCTCGATGGTGGAACGCGAGCGTCGTGCGACTGCAGGGGGGCACGCCCGCCACTGCCTTCGCAGTGGTCGTGTTCACCGAGGTCACGGACCAGCGGGCGGCCCACGAGCGCCTCCGCCTCGTGCTGGACAACCTCTTCACGTTCGTGGCCGTCCTGTCGTCCACCGGTGAGCTCCTGGAGCTCAACCGTGCCGCATCGACCGCTGCGGGCGTCGAGCCCGCCCAGGTCCTCGGCCAGCCCTTCTGGACGGCTCCGTGGTGGCGGCACGATCCCGACCTGCCGGCTCGGATCCGACGAGCCGTGGACAGCGCTGCGTCCGGCCGGTCCGTCCGCTTCGACGTCGAGGTGTCGCTCGGCGACGACCGGGTGATCCCGATCGACTTCCAACTCGCCCCGATCATCGAACAGGGAGAGGTCACGGCGCTGGTGCCGTCGGGTCTCGACATCGCCGGACGCGTCGAGGAGGCGGAGCGGCTCGCGTCGCTCGCGCTGCTGTCCAACCGGCTGAACGCCGCAGAGACCCACCACGAGGTCGTCGACGCGATCACGTCGATGCGAGGACGCATCGAAGGGGCGGAGGTGATCAACATCGCCGTCATCGACCCGGACGAGCACTGCCTCCGCGTCTCGATGGACGGCATGGACCTGCTGACGGCGGAGCGCTGGGCCGTGCTCCCGCTGGGCGAAGAGATCAGCTCGTCCTTCCACGACGCGATCCGGACCGGCGAGGTGATCACCGTCCGCACCCATGCCGAACGGACGCAGCGCTACCCCCACCACGCGGACGAGGCCGCCCGCCTGGGCATCGAGATGACGGTGGCCATGCCCCTGACGGGCGAGGACGGCGGCACGGTCGGCGCGATCGGCCTGGGGTGGCGCACGCAGGTCGATCTCTCGCCGGCGGTGTCGGCACGGCTCGAGCTGCTGCAGGACATGTGCGAGCAGGCGCTGCAGCGAGCGCGGCGTGCCGAGGTGCGTGGTGAGCTCATCTCGGCGCTGCAGACCGAGCTGCTCGGGGACCTGCCCGGGGTCGCGGGCCTGGAGGTGGCCGTCGAGTACCTCCCGGCGGTGAACGACATCGGCTTCGGAGGCGATTGGTACGACGTCATGCCGGTCGGATCCGCGACAGCGTTCATCGTCGGCGACGTCGTCGGCCACGGGATCACCGCGGCCTCTCGCATGGCGCAGCTGAAGGGGCTCCTGCGGGGCCTGGTGGTGTCGAGCACCTCCGAGCGCGTCTTCGCCGCCACCACGGCCGCGCTCACCTCTCCCGACAGCTACGTGGCGACCGCTGCGCTCGTCCAGGTCGATGCGGGCCGCGGCGTGGTCTCGACCACACTGGCAGGCCACCCGCCCCCGATCCTCCGTCGCCCCGATGGGGCCGTCGAGCTCCTCGACGGCAGCCTGGGGCCTCCGATCGGCATCACCCACCCCGGCGTGGCGCCGGTGCACACGGCGATCGAGCCCGGTTCGCTGCTCGTGCTCTACACCGATGGCCTCATCGAGCGGCGGTCGCGCAGCATCGATGACGGGCTCGCGGAGCTGGCGCGCGCCGTGCGGTCCGTGCCCGACGACGCAGACGCAGAACGGGCGAAGGCGATCGTCCTGGACCGACTGGTGGGGAGCGGCCACCACGAGGACGACATCGCGATCATCGTCGTGCGGATCCCGTTCGCCGGGTGACCGTCAGCTCGTCGGCGGGTGCCTGGGGGCCGTCACGTGGACGCGTGCGCTGCGGACAGCTCCCCTCACGGATCAGCGAGCTCGACCCACACCCGTTTGCCGTGGCTCGTGGCCTCGCTCGCCCAGCACTCGCTCACGGCGTCGATGAGTCGGAGGCCTCGGCGCGCCTGGCCGAGATCGGCTGACGCCTCGATCGTGACGGGAGCGATGTTGCAGTCCTCGACTGCGATGCTCACCCCGGCGGGGGTCAGCTCGACCGTCACCGTCAGTTCCGGGCAGGCGGTGTGCACGACGACGTTCGTCACGAGCTCGCTGACGACGAGCGCACCGTCGGCCTCGAGGGCGGTCCGGCCGACGGCGGCCAGCGCGTCGCGGACGAAGCGGCGCGCGGCGGAGGGAGCGTCGAAGTCGGAGGTCAGCACGAGGCGGCCGAGGACCGCACCGTCGTGGGGATGGGCGCTGTCGTCAGGTGTGCTCACGAGGTGCCCCTCACTGGCATCGGGTCCGACCGTCCCCTACCCCCGGAAGCCCGCCGGCAAGCGATGCCCGCAACGGCCGTCCCTGGAGCGGGCGGAGGAGCCGATGGCTACGTGCGCTCGATCCGGACGAGGCCGTCGACCGCGGTCAGCGCCAGCAGTCGTGCCACGCAGGACGACGGGTTCCGCACGGTGACCTGGTTCCCGTCCAGGCGGTGCTCGAGGAGCACGCTGAGGCCGGTCGAGTCCATGAAGGTCACACCGGAGAGCTCGGCGATCGTGCCGGCGCCGAGGCGAGCGACCTCGGCGAGCGCCGCAGCGAACGTGTGGGAGTTGCCGAGGTCGATCTCGCCGCTGGCCACGAGCTGCGGCTCTCGGAGATCGATCTCGAACCGGCACAGCTCGAAGCCGGCCGCTCGGGGCTGGGAAGTGGACATCGGGCTCCTCGGTGATCACCTGGTCTCGACCGGACACTTCGGTGCACCCAACCGGAGCGACATCGCTGCCGTACCCCGACGACGCTACTCCTGGAGGCGGTCGATCGATAGGGGCCGCAGAGAACCACCCGCACGGGTGTCGGGCCGGCACAGGATCCAGCGCGGTAGACCTGTCCAAGCGCCCGGGACGACCCGTGCGGGTGACCCAGGAGGTCCATCGGGCGCGGCGGTCGGAACCTGCCGCTACATTCCCGCAGACGATCCATGCTCTCCGGGAGTTCGCCATGGGCGGGGAACCTCAGCTGACGGTCGAGGAACGCGACGACGAGCTCGTGCTCGTCGGAGAGCTCGACATCGCGACCGCGCGGCAACTGGCCGCTGCGTTCGAACGTCGCGTGGCGGGTGGTCACCGGCCGATCAAGCTGAACCTGTCCGCAGTCACGTTTATGGACTCCTCCGGGCTGCGCGTGCTGATCGACCTGCGCCAGCAGGTCGAGGAGCTCGCGCTCGTCGACCCGAGCCGCGCCGTCGTCCGCCTGCTGGAGCTGGCAGCCGTCGACCACCTCTCCGTGATCCTGCCCAGCTGACGGGACGCGGGCGGAGACCCGGGCGGACGAGGGTCCAACCGGGTTCGCTCGCCGCCTCCCGGCGCGGTCCAGCGCCGCGGAGCGCGCCGACGCTAGGAGCCCCGGAGCCGACGGGCGAGCCCCCGGTGTCCGGCGGGTCGCAGCGCGTCGGCCGTCGTCAGCTGAGCCTCGGCGGCGCGGAGGTGGAGCTCGGCTGCGGCCCTGGCGCGAGCGGCCTGCAGCCGCAGTCGCTCGGCCCTCAGCGAGCTGCCCCTCTGGTCGGCGTCGTTCGCTCGCAGCTCTGCGGCTTCGGCTCGCTGCATCGACTCCCGAGCCCGAGCCAACGCCGCCTCTGCAACCCCGTAGGCGTCCATCACCTGGTCTCCGATCGCTGGGTGCGTCGTGCCCCGCACCACACGTTGTGAAACCGCTGCGATCACAAGTTGGTCCGCACCTGCGCCCGCAGCTCCCGTGCCCGGGTCCGCTGCCGTTCCGCGGCGGCTCGCAGCAGGGCGTTGACGGCGCGTGCCTCCTCGGCGACCGACGCCGCCTCCCGCGCCGCGTCGCGCAGCCCGGCCGTCTCGGCGCGCAGCCGCTCGTCGGTCTCCCTGGATGCGTTCGAGGTGCGCTCGGCCCCAGCGGCCATGCCCGATCTCCGTGCGACGGCGTCGGGCCGTCGTCTACCCGCTCCAGCGGCCTCCATTCGCCAGCGGTCGACCGTCTGATGACTGCTCTTCGCGCGCGTGCTCGCGCGTCCCGTGCTCCATCGGAGGCAAGCCGGTCCGGCGCCCCGGTTCTCGACGCAACGAGGGCGGCGGTCGCGCTAGACCACACGCATGCAACGGGTCCGTCAGTACAGCATCCTCGTCCTCGCAGCGGGCGCGCTCCTGGTCGCCGCCTGCGGTCCGAGCACCCCGCCACCCACGCCGCCGACCGGGACGGTCACGCCGATCCAGGGCATCGGACCGTTGGTGAGCGCCGCCGCCGGCACGCGGGCGATCTCGGCGGACGGTCGGGTCGTCGCCCTGCGGGTGACCGACACGGAGGGCTCGGAGATCCGACTCTGGATCGCGGAGGGAGGTCCGGCCGAACCGATCACCACCGCCGGCTACGGCGGCCTCGAGGCACCGTCGGTGTCGGCGGACGGCTCCGTGGTCCTCTTCACCCAGCAGAGCGGCCAGGTCGTGCCCGGCCTGACGGCGACGGGTGACGAGTTCTTCCTCCACGACGTCGCCGCCGGCACGACGGAGCGCATCGAGGTGCCGGACACCCTGAGCCGGGCGGCGGTCACCCGTGCGTCGATCTCGGGCGACGGTTCTCTCGTCGTGCTCAACCGCGGGCACCACGTGCTGCAGTGGACGCGCGACGACGGCTTCGTCGAGATCGGGCAGCCCGCCGGCGATCTGCTCTCGGTCGAGGCGGCGTCGCTGTCGGCCGACGGCCGGTTCGTCACGGTCCGGTCCGTCCGTGAGGTCGCATCGGACCCGACCAGGTACCGCTCCGACTACGTGGTGCTCGATCGCGAAGCCGGCACCGTGCACGCGACCTCGGAGGGTCCGAGCTGGGTGACGGACATCCTCCAGCCCTCCGGCTTCGACTTCCGTCTGGCGGCCACCACCGACGACGGCGGCGCGATCTACAGCTTCGCGGAGGGTGGAGGCGCCTACGTGCTCGACGGCGTCACGGGGACCACGTCGCCGCTGCCCCGTTCGGGCGGCGCAGCGATCTCGGCCGCCTCCCACGACGGCGTCCACGTCGGCGTCCGGACGCCGTCGCAGCCCCTGCCACCCACCCCGTCGCTGCACCGCGTGGTCGACCGCACCGACGGCTCCGCGCTGTCGATCGGGTGGACCGTGGCCGGCGACGCCGGCGCCTGGGGCGTGGCCGACGGAGGGCGCCGCATCCTGGTCCTGCGCCAGGGCGCCGACGCCCCGGCGGGCCCCGGCTTCTACCTCTGGGACCGCGACGGCTGAAGGCCGCTCCTGCCGAAAGATCTTCTCCAGTCCGAAACGTTTCGTGACGAGACAACGGTGTTGCTCGACCACGGTGATCTGGAGGCGTTCGAGTGGATCAGAGGATCGGCACTCGACTCGCGTGGGCTGCCGTCGCGCTCGTCGTCGCGGCCCTCCTGGTCCTCCACGCGCTCGATCCCGTCGGTCCGCTCGGTGACACCACCTACCTGATCGCGACCGTCGGCGCTCCACTCGTGGCCGCTGTCGCGGTGTGGCGGCGACCGAGCGATCGCAAGGTCGGACTGCTCGTGACCCTCGGCCTGGGGGCTTCCGCGCTCGGGGACATCGTCTGGCAGGTCTACGAATCCGCCACCGGCGCGCCACCGGACGTCTCCGTGGCCGACGTGGGATGGCTCGCGTCCTACGCGCTGCTCGGGTGGGCGCTGCTCGTCCTGGTCCGCCGCAGCGACTACCGCCTGCGACGTGACCCGGATGCCCTGATCGACATGTCGGTCGCAGCGGTCCTCGTCGCCCTGGGCGTCTGGATGCTCTGGGTGGCTCCGACCCTCGCGGACGAGACCACACCGATGGCGGTCCGGGCCGTCTGGGCGGCCTACCCGATCCTGGACGCCGCGCTGCTGGCGCTGCTGGCCCGCATGCTGCTGCACCGGACGGTGCGCGGCCCGGCCGTGGGCCTGCTCGCCGGTGGGCTGGCGCTCTGGCTCTTCTCGGACATCGGCTACCTGGCGCTCACCCCGACGGGGTGGGTCGAGACCACCATGAACCTCGGTTGGATGGTGGGGAGCGTGCTGATGGCGTGCGCGGTGTGGACGCTGCGGGACGTCGACACCACCGCCGCCACCCGGCGTCGCAGCCTGGAGCTCACGCGGCCGCCGGGCCGCTGGCGGGTGCTGGTCGCCGTGGTGCCCCTGACCGTGCCCTGGGCGGTCGAGCTGTGGTCGTTCAGCAGGGGGTGGGACGTCAACCCGGTGCCGCTGGTGCTGGCCAGCGTGGCGCTCGGTGGTCTGGTCTGCGCCCGGGCCCTGCACCTGCTCCGGCTCCAGCGCGACGCCGAGCAGCTCTACCGCGCCGCAGCGGAGCACTCGTCCGATGCGACCCTCATCGTCTCGCCCGACGGACTGCTGCTCCAGGACGCTCCCGGCCTGGCGGCGCTGCTCCACGACGAGCACGCGGGCGTCGCCGGCACCGACGTCGCCTCGTTGGCCTCGCGCACGCGCGGCGGCAGCGTCTGGTTGGACGACGTCGTGGCCCGGGTGCTCGAGCAGCCCGGCGCGGTCGTCGAGCACGAGGTCCAGCTCCGGAC
>JAFAFZ010000467.1 GCA_023423215.1 Actinomycetes bacterium | reverse complement strand
GTCGTGACGATGCCAAGGGCGGAGCGGGGGCGTGCCAGCGCCGCCGCGGCGTCGAGCGACCGTGCTGCAGGTCAGCTACCAGGGCGGCTGAGCCGAAGGCGCCCGGGGGGTCAATCCGCAGCGAGCGCGGCGCCCGCTCGCCGGCCGGTGAACGTGCCTTCGCCGAGCGAGATGCCCGAGCAGTACCACTCGCGCGCCATGCTCGCCGCCGAGCGTCCTGCGGCGAACAGGCCGGGCACCGGATCGCCGTCGCCGTCCAGCACCCGGCCGTCGACGTCGATCGCCAGGCCACCCAGCGGGAACGCCGCGTAGATCGCGTGCTCGACGCGCAGGTCGTAGGCGCCGAATGGCCCCTCGGTCAGCGGCACCACGAACTCGGGGCCCTTGTGGAACTCCGGGTCGTGGCCGTCGGCCGCGGCGTCGCTGTACGCCGCCATCGTCGCCACCAGCGACCCCTGGGGCAGCCCGAGCTCGGCCTCGAGCTCCTCGTAGGTCTCGCACACCCACGCCGCGCGGAACCCGGCGAAGTTCACCGGCACGTGGCGTGGCTCGTCGACGATCAGGAACGCCTGCCCGTCGTGCTCGAACAGCGCCCGGTGCCCGACGTGGCCGTAGTAGGCGTCCTCGTTGATGAACCGGCGACCCCGGCCGTCGACCACCACGCCGCGCACGAGTCGCCGTGGGGGAGTGATCGGCAGGGCGACCTCGGCCTGGGACATGTTGTCGACCGCGCCGCCGACACCCTGGCCGACGCGCAGCGCCCACCCGTCGTCGGCGTCGGTGCCGAGCTTGTACGAGACCCGGTTGACCTGGGGCACGTGCTGCTCGACCAGCGCGTCGTGGAACGCGAAGCCGCCGGCGGCCAGCACGACGCCGCGCCGGGCGCGCAGCGCGACGGGCTCGCCGTCGATGCGGGCGGTCAGGCCCACGACACGTCCCGCCTCGTCCACCACGAGTCGATCGGCACGCGCCTCGGTGCGCACCACGACCGCACCCTCGCCCGGACGTGGGGAGGTGGCGATGCGGTCGACCGCCGCCAGCAGCACCTCCATGAGGCGTGCGCCGCCGGCACCGGGCACCTTGGCGATGTGCGCCCGCGGTGCCGGCCGTGCGATGGCGGCGAACGGCAGCGTGTCCTCGCCTCCCGAGTAGACGAGCCCCTGTTCGCCGGGCGGTTCCAGACCCGGCTCGGGCCACACCTCGGGCACGATCTCGAGCCCGTGGTCGACGAGCCAGTCGTGGTGCTCGACGCTGCCCTCGCAGTAGGCCACGAGTCGCGGGTCGTCCTCGGGCAGACCGAGCACCGCGGCCAGGAACGTGCGCATCGAGTCGACGTCGTCCGAGACGCCGGCGGCGCGCTGGGTGGCGGTCCCGCCGCCCAGGTAGATCAACCCGCCGGACATCGCCGAAGTGCCGCCGCCGGCACCGGTGCGCTCCAGGGCCACGACGTCCAGGCCGGACTCTGCGGCGGCGATGGTCGCGCACGCGCCGGCGCAGCCGAGGCCGACGACCACCACGTCGGTCTCGTCGGTCCAGCGGACCTCGTCCGCCCGGATCGGTTCGATCGGCTCGGTCCCCGTGTCGCCCCCGCTCGTCATCAGGCGGACGCTACCGGTGCCGGGCTCAGGTCGTGGCGACCGCCCGCACCGAGACCTCGGCCAGGTGGCCCTCGATCTTGCCGGCGTGCGGGTACGCACCCGGCTCGGGCTCGGCGCCCGCGACGGTCACGTCGGTGCTGGCGGCCAGCACCTGCTCGGCGACCCAGGCCAGGTGCGGTTCGACGGCGTCGGCCAGCTCGGCGACGAGCAGGAGGCGCAGCTCGATGCGGTCGGTCACGACGAGGTCCTCGTCCTTGCGGGCCTGCTGCACGATGCGCACCAGGTCGCGCGCCATGCCCTCGGCGGCCAGCTCGGGGGTGACCTCGACATCGAGCTCGACGACGGCGTCGCTGCCCCGCAGCGGCGCGGCGGCGACGCCCTCTCGCGGCTCCAGCGCGAGCTCGAACTCGCCCTCGGCGAGCTGGTGCCCGGCGACGGTCACGGTCTCGTCGTCCTGGGTCCACTCGCCGGCCTTCGCCGCCTTGATGACGGCCTGCACGTCCTTGCCCAGGCGCGGCCCGAGCAGCTTTGCGTTCGGGCGCAGCAGGAACTGCCCGACCGAGGACAGGTCGTCGGTCAGCTCGACCGACTTCACGTTGACCTCGTCCCGGATCAGGTCGGTCAGCTCGGCCAGCCCGGAGGTGTCGCGACCGGCGACGGTCAGGCTGCGCAGCGGCAGGCGGGCACGCAGGCGGTGGTCCTCCCGCAGGCCGAGGGCGACCGAGCAGACCTCTCGCACCTGGTCCATGCGGGCGACGAGCTCCGGGTCGTGGGGCAGCGTCGCTGCGTCCGGCCAGTCCTCGAGGTGGACCGACGCGTCGCCGTCGGGACCCTCGCCGCACAGGCCCAGGTACAGCTCCTCGGACACGAGCGGCAGGAGCGGCGCGACGACCTTCGTCAGCGTGGTCAGCACCGTGTAGAGCGTGTCGTAGGCGTCGGCCTTGTCGGGGTTCGGGCCCTCGCTGCCGGCGCTGGCGGGCGCCCAGAAGCGCTCACGCGAGCGACGGATGTACCAGTTGTTCAGCGCGTCCAGGAACGACTGCACCTCGGCGCACGCGCCGGCGATGTCGTACGCGTCCATGCGGGTCGTCACCGACTCGACCAGGGCGGCGGTCTTGGCGAGCACGTAGCGGTCCAGCAGGCCGGTCGCGTCCGTGCGGAACCGCGCCCGGTGGCCGTCCGCGTTCGCGTACAGCGTGAAGAACGCGTAGGCGTTCCAGATCGGGTTGATGACGAGCCGGATGACCTCGTAGAAGTCCGACGCGTCGGTCGAGATGCGCAGGTCGCCGCCGCGCAGGATCGGCGACGACATCAGGTGCCACCGCAGCGCGTCCGACCCGTGCGACTCGAACACGTCGACCGGGTCCGGGTAGTTGCGCAGCTTCTTCGAGAGCTTGCGGCCCTCGTGGTCCAGCACGACGCCGTGGCAGATCACGTTCGAGAACGCAGGCCGGTCGAACAGCGCGCCGGACAGCACGTGCAGCGTGTAGAACCAGCCGCGCGTCTGAGCGATGTACTCGACGATGAAGTCCGCCGGGGCGTGCTCGTCGAACCACTCGCGGTTCTCGAACGGGTAGTGGACCTGGGCGAAGGGCATAGCCCCCGACTCGAACCAGCAGTCGAACACCTCGGGCACGCGGCGCATGGTCGAGCGGCCCGTCGGGTCGTCCGGGTTGGGGCGCGTCAGCTCGTCGATGTGGGGACGGTGCAGGTCGGTCGGGCGCACGCCGAAGTCACGCTCGATCTCGTCCAACGAGCCGTACACGTCCGTGCGCGGGTAGGTCGGGTCGTCGCTGCGCCACACCGGGATGGGCGAGCCCCAGAACCGGTTGCGGCTGATCGACCAGTCGCGTGCGCCCTCGAGCCACTTGCCGAACTGGCCGTCGCGCACGTGCGAGGGGATCCAGTTGATCTCCTGGTTCAGCTCGACGAGCCGGTCGCGGATCGCGGTGACCTCGACGTACCAGGACGACACGGCCTTGTAGATGATCGGCGTGTCGGTGCGCCAGCAGTGCGGGTAGTTGTGGTCGTAGGTGTCGTGGCGGACCACGACCCCGTCGGACTTCAGGTCCGAGATGATGAGCGGGTTCGCATCGAACACGTTCTGCCCGACGTAGTCGCGCACCTCGGTGGTGAAGCGACCCGAGTCGTCGACGGGGCAGACCAGCACGATGCCGGCGGCCTCGCAGACGCGCTGGTCGTCCTCGCCGAAGCCGGGCGCCATGTGCACGACGCCGGTGCCGTCGTCGTCGGTGACGTAGTCGTCCACGAGCACGCGGAAGCTGTCCGCGTGGCCGCTGAAGTAGTCGAACAGCGGCCGGTACGGGACACCTGCGAGCGCGCTGCCGGGCAGAGTCGCGACCACGTTCGGCTCGGTGTCCGCGTCACCGCCCAGCTCGGCCCGGTACTTCGCGACGGCGTTGGCGCCGAGCACGACGCGGCGGCCGGCCCTCGGACCCGCAGTCGGCTCGACCACGACGTAGGAGATGTCGGGGCCGACGGCGAGGGCCAGGTTGGACGGCAGCGGCCAGGGCGTGGTCGTCCACGCCCAGATCTCGGCGTCACCGCCGCGAAGGGCTTCGGGCAGCTCGCCGGCGTCCGCGTCGACCGAGAAGGCGACGGTCAGCGCCGGGTCCTGGCGCGGGCGGGTGGCGTCGTCGAGGCGGATCTCGAAGTTGGACAGCGGCGTCTCGGCGCCCCAGGAGTAGGGCATGACGCGGTAGGCCTCGTAGACGAGGCCCTTCTCCCACAGCTGCTGGAAGGCCCAGATGACGGACTCCATGTACGTGGCGTCCATCGTCTTGTAGTCGTTCTCGAAGTCGACCCAGCGGGCCTGGCGGTTCACGTACCGCTCCCACTCCTGGGTGAACTGCAGCACCGACCGGCGGCACGCCTCGTTGAACTTCGCGATGCCGTACTCGGTGATGGCGAGTCGGCCCGCGACGCCGAGCTCCTTCTCGGTCTGCATCTCGGCCGGCAGGCCGTGGGTGTCCCAGCCGAAGCGCCGCTCGACCCGCTTGCCGCGCATCGTGTGGTAGCGGGGCACGACGTCCTTGACGTAGCCCGTCAGCAGGTGGCCGTAGTGCGGCAGGCCGTTGGCGAACGGGGGACCGTCGTAGAAGACGTACTCGTTGCCGCGCTCGGATCCGTCGTCCGAGGTGTCCGCCGGACGCTGCTCGACCGAGCGGGCGAAGGTGCCCTGCGCGTCCCACCGCTCCAGGATGCGCCGCTCGATCGCAGGGAAGTCCCCGCGGGTCGGCACGTTCGGGTACGGGGTACCCGTGGGCTCGGGGGAGGAGGGCGTCGAGGGCATGTGCGGTGTCGGCTCCGAGGGGGCGATGGACCCGCCGATCCTACTGCCGGGCGCCCGGCACCCCCTCAGCAGTTCCCGGCCACCGGCGGCCTACTCGAGCTCGATGTCCCAGCGGTCCAGGCAGTCCTCGCAGCGGAACGCGACGATGTCGCCCGCACGGAAGCCGACCCGGCCGTCCTCGTCCTGGTAGGGCGGCGTCAGCAGGTGGCAGGTCCCTCCGCAGTCGACGCACGTGATCGTGGCCGGGACGTCCGCCTCGGTCACGTCGGGATCACGATCGTCCATGCGGCGCAGTCTCCCACGGCGCCGGGACCTACCGACCTACCCGCCCGGTCCGGTCGTGGAGGTCGGGTCGGGCTCGACCGGATCGCTGCCTCCGTCGGGGACCGTGGTGCTGGTCAGCGACTCGGGGTCCTCGGCCTCGACCTGCTCGAGCGACGGCTCCTCGACCTCGTTCGTGGTGAGGTCGTCGTCGTCGGCTGCCACCGTGTCCGTGCGATCCCGGTCCACCAGGATCCGGTGCAGGACGAAGTCGCCTCCGGCGCCCTGGAGCTCGATCTGGTCGACCGCGACGAGGTCGCCGTCGACGAAGCGCAGCAGCTCGAACTGGTACGGCGCGTCC
>JAFAFZ010000148.1 GCA_023423215.1 Actinomycetes bacterium | reverse complement strand
GTCCTCACCTTCGCCGCCGCCGAGCTGTCCTTCCGCTACGTCGAGCAGCCGCTGCGCAAGGGCGTGCTCGGCAACTGGTGGCGTGATCTGCGCACCAGCGTCGGTCCGCGCCGTGCGGCGCTGGCTCGGCGGGGCATGGCGGTCGGCGGGGTCTTCGCCGTCCTGCTGGTGATGCTGACGGTCGGCCTGCGGGCCGCGTCGACGAGCGACGAACGGGAGAGCCTGGAGCTGGCCGCCATGACGGCGCCCGGCCTCGAGGGCGAGGAGCAGTCCGGCGCGGCAGCGGACATCGACACCGTCGACACGACCCAGGCGCCGGACACCGACGGATCGACGACGACCGACGGCCAGACCACCACCAGCGATCCCGCCGCGACCACGACGACCGTCGCCGGCCAGACGACCACGGCGCCGACCACCGCTCCGGCCGCCACCGTCGCGCCCGGCACGACGAACGCGGTCGCCGTGGGCGACTCGGTCATGCTCGGCGCCGCCGGGGCGATCAACGCGGCGCTGCCCGGCATCCGCATCGACGCCAAGGTCGCCCGCCAGTTCGACACGGTCCTGGACGTCGTCGCCTGGTACGCCAAGGAGGGCATGATCCCCGGGCCGCTGGTCGTGCACGCCGGCACCAACGGCGCCTTCAGCGACGCCGACCTGGACCGCCTGTTCGAGATCGCCGGGGACCGCAAGGTGCTGCTCGTCAACGCCAAGGTCTCGCGGCCCTGGCAGGACCTGGTGAACCAGCGCCTGGCCGACGCCGCGGCCCGGCACCCGAACGCGGTGCTCGTCGACTGGTACTCGCTGTCCTCTCAGCACCCCGAGTGGTTCGCCAACGACGGCGCCCACCTGCGTCCCGACGGCGCGACCGCCTTCGCCGAGCTCATCCGCCAGAACCTCTGACGTCGTGGCCGAGCCCGCCGCGCCCGTCCCTCGGCTGGGGGACGCCGCGGTCCCGTCCCCTAGAGTCGCCCGCGGGAGCCATCCCGGGGCCGCACAGGTGGCGACGGTAGATTTCCCGGTCACCGACCGTTCGGCGTGCGGTGACCGTTCGACGGACGGCGGGGCGGGGCCCACGCCGATGCGGGGCACGAGCCCCTCCCACAGGAGAGCAACGTGAGCATCATCGAAGGCATCATCGGGCGCGAGGTCCTGGACTCCCGGGGCAACCCCACGGTCGAGGTCGAGGTCGAGCTGGACTCCGGCGCCACCGGGCGTGCCGCGGTGCCCTCGGGTGCGTCGACCGGCGCCTTCGAGGCGGTCGAACTGCGCGACGGCGACGCGGACCGCTACCTGGGCAAGGGCGTGCTCTCGGCGGTCGAGCACGTCAACGGCGAGATCGCCGACGCGCTGCTGGGCCTGGACGCGCTCGAGCAGCGCGACCTGGACCGCATCCTGCTGGAGATCGACGGCACCCCGAACAAGGGTCGCCTGGGCGCCAACGCCATCCTCGGCGTCTCGCTCGCCCTGGCGAAGGCCGCTGCGGACGAGCTCGAGCTGCCCCTGTACCGCTACGTCGGCGGCCCGAACGCGTGCGTGCTGCCCGTGCCGATGCTGAACGTCATCAACGGCGGCGAGCACGCGGACAACAACGTCGACGTGCAGGAGTTCATGCTCATGCCCGTCGGGGCCGCCTCGTTCTCCGAGGCGCTGCGCTGGGGCGCCGAGACGTACCACACGCTGAAGAAGGTCGTGCACGAGCGTGGCCTGTCCACCGCGATCGGCGACGAGGGCGGCTTCGCGCCGAACCTCGAGTCGAACGAGGCGGCGGTGCAGCTGCTGCTCGAGGCGATCGAGCGCTCGGGCCGCACGCCGGGCGACGACATCGCCATCGCCCTGGACGCCGCCTCGACCGAGTTCTACCGGGACGGCAAGTACGTCCTGGCGGGCGAGGGTCGATCGCTCAGCCCCACCGAGTTCGCCGACTACCTCGTCGACCTGTGCGACCGCTACCCGATCGTCTCGATCGAGGACGGAATGGCCGAAGAGGACTGGGACGGCTGGGCCGACCTGACCGCCAAGCTCGGCTCGCGGGTGCAGCTCGTCGGCGACGACCTGTTCGTGACCAACACCGAGCGCCTGGCGCGGGGCATCGAGGCCGGCGTCGCCAACTCGATCCTGGTGAAGGTGAACCAGATCGGGTCCCTGACCGAGACGCTGGAGTCGGTCGAGCTGGCCACCCGCCACAGCTACACCTCGGTCATGTCGCACCGCTCGGGCGAGACCGAGGACGTGACCATCGCGGACCTGGCCGTCGCCACCAACTGCGGCCAGATCAAGACCGGCGCCCCGGCCCGCTCGGACCGCGTCGCCAAGTACAACCAGCTGCTGCGCATCGAGGAGCAGCTCGGCGAGTCCGCCGTCTACCGCGGCCGCGCCGCCCTGGCGCCCATCGGCGGCGGTCGCTGACGATGCCGTCCCGCACCTCGACCCGCGACGCGGCCCGCACGGACTCCGTGCGCTCGTCGCGCGGGTCGGGTGCGCAGGACGCACCGGCGCCGCGCTCGCGGCGCCTGGTCTTCTGGCAGCGCCTGGCCGTCGTCGGCGCGCTGCTGCTGGTCGCCGGCACCGTGCTGGCCGTCCCCGCGCAGGGCTACCTGGCCCAGCGCGTCGAGCTGTCCGACCGGGAGAGCCAGCTGACGGACCTGGAGCGCCAGAACGACGAGCTGGCGGCCCGGCGCGACCGGCTCGACGACCCGGCCGAGATCCAGCGCATCGCCCGTCGCGACTACGGGCTGGTCGCCGAGGGCGAGGAGTCCTACACGATCCTCCCGCCGGCCACCGCAGGGCTGGTGCTGCCCCACGCGTGGCCGTTCGACCGCCTGAGCGGCGCGCTCGAACGCGCCGCGACGGCACCCGGCTGACCCGCGCATGGGCTCGGGCGACGGCGACCTGGACGACCTGGACGACCTGGCCATCGTGACCGAGCTGCTCGGTCGGGCCCCGGGCGGCCGCTTCGAGGTGGTCGTGCGTGCCTCGGGCGGGACGCCGGTCGTCATCCGCAACGCGCCGCTGATGGACGACGGTCGCCCGATGCCGACACGCTTCTGGCTGCTGGACCGCGACCTGAACCGCCGCATCGGCACCCTCGAGGCAGAGGGCGGCGTGCGCCGCGCCGAGGCCGAGGTCGACCCGGACCAGCTGGCGGACGCACACGCCCGCTACGCGGCCGAACGCGACGCCGAGATCCCCGCGGAGTGGACCGGTCCGCGGCCCTTCGGGGGTGTCGGTGGCACCCGCCGCGGCGTCAAGTGCCTGCACACGCACTACGCATGGTTCCTCGCCGGCGGTGACGACCCGATCGGACGCTGGGTCGACCAGCGCCTGGACCGCCCGGCGGACGACCCGAACCCAGGAGGGGCCACGTGAGCGCTCCGCTCTACGCCGCGATCGACTGCGGCACGAACTCGACCCGACTCCTCATCTCGGACGGGACCACGCCGCGCGAGCGGCTCATGCGCATCACACGCCTCGGCAAGGGCGTGGACCGCACCGGTCGCCTCGACCCCGAGGCGATCGAGCGCACGCTCGAGGTGCTGCGGGAGTACCGAGAGGTCATGGACCGCTACGACGTCGCCGGGGTGCGCATCGCCGCGACCTCCGCCTCGCGGGACGCGTCCAACCGCGAGGACTTCTTCGGGCCGGCGGCGCAGATCCTGGGCACCGAGCTCGAGCTGCTCTCCGGGGAGGAGGAGGCCCGCATGAGCTTCCTGGGCGCCACCTCGGACCTGGAGGACCGCGACGTGCTGACGCTCGTGGTCGACATCGGCGGCGGCTCGACCGAGTTCGCGGTCGGCACCCGCGACGTCGAGTCGTCGATCTCGATCGACGTCGGCTGCGTGCGCATGAGCGAGAAGTACCTGCTGCACGACCCGCCGACGGCCGAGGAGCTCTCGAACTGCATCGGCGTCGTCGAGCAGTTCCTCGACGACGTCTCGAGGGAGGTGCCCCTCGCCGGCGAGGCGGTGCGCTTCATCGGCCTGGCCGGCACCGTCACGAACGTCGCGGCGGTCGAGATCGGGCTGCCCGAGTACGACCCCGAGGCGATCCACCACTTCGTCCTGACGAAGGAGGCGGTCGAGGACGTGTTCCGCACGCTGGCGACCGAGTCGCTCGCGGACCGCATCCACAACCCCGGTCTGGAGCGACAGCGGGCCGACGTCATCGTGGGCGGCTGCTGCGTGCTGGTCGAGATCTTCCGGTACTTCGGGTTCACCGAGTGCCTCGTGTCCGAGGCCGACATCCTGGACGGCCTGATCCTGTCGCAGCGCACGTGACGGGCCGTTCCGCGGTCGCCCGTCGACGCCCGCCCCTCGTGGCGGCAGCGCCCTCGCTCCGGCGTCACCTCTCCGCGGTGACGTCACTACTGTGGCCGCCGTGCTCCGCAGGAAGTCGACACCGGAACCGATGAACGCTCCTGCGCTGCTGCACGGCCGCCGGGTGCTGCTCCGGCCGCTCACCCTGCACGACTTCGACGAGTGGCGAGAGGTGCGTCGCCGCTGCAACGACTGGCTCACCAAGTGGGAGCCCCGCCGCATCCCCGGCCAGCCCGACACGGTCGAGGACCGACAGGCCTTCTCGGCGCGCTGCTCGGTGCGCATGCGCGAGATCCAGCTCGGCACCGGCTACGGCTTCGGGATCTTCGTCGACGGCCGCTTCGGCGGCGAGATCAACGTGAACTCGATCCACCGCGGCGCCCACCAGAGCGCGTACATCGGCTACTGGATCGACGAAGCGCTCGCCGGCAAGGGCTACATGCCCGAGTCGCTGGTGACCGTGCTGCAGTTCTCGTTCGAGCAGCTGCTGCTGCACCGGCTCCAGGTCTCGATCATCCCGAGGAACTCCGCCAGCCGTCGGGTCGTCGAGAAGCTCGACCTGCGCGACGAGGGCATCGCGGAGCGCTACCTCGAGATCAACGGCACCTGGGAGGACCACATCCGCTACGCGATGACCTCCGAGGAGTGGGACGTGCGGCGCGACGAGCTGCTGACCGCCTGGGTCTGGTAGCCGCCGGGCTCAGCTGCTGCCGCTGGTCCCGCTCCCGCTGCTCGCTCCGCCCCCGCTGCCCGAGATGCGTGCCTTCATCGCCTCGAGCTTGGCGGCGAACTCGGGCTGGTCCATCGACCAGACCTGATCGCCGAGCTCGCGGTCGACGGCCAGCGGGTGCACGTCGAGGGCGCCGATCTGCTGGATCGTGCGCTTCACCCGGCGAACCAGCTCGGTCGGTGCGTGGGCGGCGCGGGACGCGAACGCGACCGCCCGGTCGACCAGCTCGTCGTCGGGCAGGCAGCGCCAGACCAGGCCGACCCGCTCTGCCTCGGCGCCGTCGAGCACCTCGCCGAAGAGCACGGCGGCCATGGCCGCCTGCTGTCCGGCGATGCGCTGGAACATCCAGGTGTGGCCGCCGCCGGGGTGGATGCCCAGCTCGATGAACCGGGTGTCGAAGCGCGCCGAGGCGCCGGCCAGGCGGACGTCGCAGGCCAGTGCCAGGTTCATGCCGGCGCCCACCGCCGCGCCGTTGACGGCGGCGACCGTCGGCAGCGGCGACGAGGCGACCCGCAGGAAGCCCTCGTAGATCGCCAGTAGGCCCTCACGCTTGGACTCGCCCAGCTGCGTCAGGTCGGCCCCCGCGCAGAACGCCGAGCCGGCACCCGTCACCACGACCGCACCGACGTCGGGGTCGCGCTCGAGCGAGTCCATCGCGGCGATGAGCTCGGCGTTGAGCGAGAGGCTCAGCGCGTTGCGTCGCTCGGGGTCGTCGAGGGTCAGCACGGCCACGCCGTCGTGGACCTCGGTGCGGATGGCCGGCACGGGCACCTCCGGGGGAGTCGTGGTCACCTCGGAGGCCCGCCACCCGGGCGGTAGGGTGCCTCGCCGTGAGGATCCTGGTGATCGCCGAACACTATCCATGGCCTGCGGTCGACGGGATCCGTCAGCGGCTGGACCACGTCGTGCGAGGCCTGGCGCGCGCCGGCGAGGTCGAGCTGGTGGCGCTGGACCGGCGCACCGAGGACGAGCAGCGCGGCGCGACCGATCCCGGGATCGACCAGCTCGTCGACGTGACGACCGTGCCGGTGCAGCCCGAGGCGGGGACACGTGAGTGGCTGCCGGACTGGGTGCGCCGTGGAGCGGCGCCGCGGCGCCTGCTCGTGGCGGACTGGTCGGGCATGGCCGAGGTCGTGCGTCGCCGCCTGGCCGACACCTCGGCGCCGCCGATCGACCTGATCTGGTTCTCGCACGTCGACTCGTGGTGGCCGCTGCGCGACGCGGCGCCGGACACGGCCTCGATCGCGGACTTCTACGACCTGATCCACCTGGCGCTGCGACTGCGTCGCCGCACGCCGCCGCGCTTCGCCCCGGCGGCGAGCGCACCGGACCGGGCCCGCACCGCCGGCCGGTGGGTCGTCTCGCGTGGGTTCGACGTGGTCGACGAACGGCGCTGGGAGCGGGTGCAGCGCGAGTGTGCCGCGCACGTCGACCGGGTGGTCGTGTGCTCCGAGCTGGACCGGCGTCGCCTGGAGCTGCCGGGGGTCGAGGTCATCGGCAACGGGTCGGCCGCGCCCGACGTCGTGCACCCCGACCGACGGGCGCTACGGGGCGACGCACCGAGCTTCCTGTTCGTCGGCGCCCTCGACTACGAGCCGAACAGCGAGGCGGTCGAGTGGTTCGTGCGCGAGGTGTTCCCGGTGGTGCGTCGCCGGGTCCCCGACGCGCAGCTGCGCATCGTGGGACGGGGGAGCGAGCAGGTCGCCTGGGTCGCGGACGTGCCCGGGGTCGAGCTGGTCGGCCGTGCCCCCGAGATGCAGCCAGAGCTCGACCGTGCGGACGTGTCGATCGTGCCGATCCGCGTGGGCGCGGGCACCCGGCTGAAGGTGGTCGAGGCGCTGGCGAACCACCTGCCGCTGGTCACGACGCCGGTGGGGTGCGAGGGCATCGACGTCACCGACGGGGTCGACGCCATGATCACCGACGACGCCGGCCGGTTCGCGGACGAGTGCGTGCGCCTGGCGACCGACGGCGAGCTGCGCCAGCGCCTGGCCGACGCCGGGGCGGAGCTGTTCGCCGCCCGCTACGACTGGGACATCATCGAGCGGGACCTGGCAGCGCTGGCCGCCGAGGTCGTCGAACGCCACGCCGCCCGCCGCTGACCGGGCCCGGCCCCCTCGACGGCGAGATCTGGCTGCCCAGCGTGGTCGGACCACGGCGGGCAGCCGGGTTTAGCTGTTGGAGGGGCTGCAGGGGTGGTCAGTCGTCGTGCGACGAACTTTGGGCGGTATACGACCGAACGCGTCGAAAAACGCCCGAAGCACGCCGGCTCAGCGATGCCGCCGAAGGACGGCCGGCCAACGAGAAAGGCTGAGGGTCCGGGCGACGAGACCTTGCGCCAGCTGGTCGATGCGTCGACGAGCGGAGAGCTCGTCGGCGTAGAGCTCGCGCAGCACCGGGAAGGGATCGCGATCTGTTTCAACCGAGACCGTCCAGCGAAGCTCGTTCCGCACGGTTCGACGCAGGTGGCCGATCCCGAAGTGGTACAGCAGCCCGTAGGCAACCTCGCGACGACAGCGCAGCAGGTAGGTCCGCTCACCGACCTCGACAAACCTGAACTCTCGGTGCTTCGCCGGCCTCGCCCTGCTCGCCACGAGATCATGATGGCGGACGCGTGCTCCGCCGGCACCCGCCATACGTCCCGGGCTGGCAGCCGAGGCCCCTGCGCCCTCCACCTTCGGGCGACATCTGGCCGCATGGCGTGGTCGGACCACGGCGGGCAGCCGGATCTCGCTGGATGTGGGAACGGTGGGTCAGGACTGGGTGCGTTCGCGCATGACCGCAGGCGAGTGCCGGAAGAACTGCTCGACGTCGCGCTCGTAGCGGTACGACGGTTCGCTGTCGCCGACGGCCCTGCGCAGTCGCACCGAGCGGATGAACGCCTCGATCGCCTGCGCCGAGGTGTGCTCGTAGCAGAAGCCCAGGTCCTTCAGGCGGTGGTTGTCGACGCCACGCCCGTACTTCAGCAGGCCCTCGTACTCCTCGGGGATGTCGAGCAGGCCCAGCTGCCGGAACGGTCGGGTCACCAGGCCGGTGCCGATCGGGGGCAGCGCGACGGTCCGCTTGCCGCACAGCGCCGCGACCTCGGACCAGGGCAGCAGCCCGTCGCCCGCCACGTTGAAGACGCCCGGTAGGTCGTGGTCGAACGCGAACAGGATCGAGCGGATCACGTCGTGCTCGTGCACGAACTGGAACCTCGGGTCGAAGCCGAAGATCGACGGCACGAGCGGCAGCTTCAGCAGCCGGGTCAGCGGCGTCTCGAGCTCGGAGCCGATCACGTTCGAGAAGCGCAGGAGCGCCACGTTCACGTGCGGGTTGTCCTCGGCGAAGTCGCGCACGTAGCCCTCGACCGCCTCGAGGCTGCGCTCGATCGGCTCACGCGAGGGTCGCGACCGGGGCGTGTCCTCGGTGAACCACACCGGGTCCTCGGGTGCGCAGCCGTAGATCATCGTCGAGGACTTCACGATGACGTTGCGCACCGTCGATCCCGCGGCCGACGCCGCGGCGAACAGGTTCATCGTGCCGATCACGTTGATCTCGTGCATCGCCCGGCGCGACATCTGCGTCGGGTCGACCACGAGGAACGTGTGGATGATCGTGTCGACCTGGGTCGCCCGCACGATGCGGGACAGGATCGAGTAGTTGGCGTCGACCCGCACGTACTCGGTGCGCTCGAGCTCGACGGTCGGCTCGGTGGTGTCCAGGCCGACGATGACCTCGACGTTCGGGTCGTCCTCGAGCGCCTGCGCGACCCGGCCGCCCCAGAACGTCCCCAGGCCGGTGACCAGCACCCGTCGGCTGTGGGTCGGGACCTCTCGGCGCGGCGCCATCAGCCGAACCAGACGCTGCGACGCTCGCGCAGCATCGTGTAGAGGGCCGACTGGATCGTGTCGCGGATGTCCTCGGACTCGTCCATCACCCGCGACCGCGAGTAGCGCTCACGGTCGGGTGGCACGTCAAAGTGCACCGGGTCGAGGACCTTCAGCTTGAACTTCGCCGGGAAGTAGGCGATCGGCCCCAACGGGCCCGCGACCAGCATGTTCGCCGTCAGCGGCACGTAGGGGAGGCCGAGCGCACGGGCGATCGAGGGGATGCGCACCAGCGTCGGCATGGACTCCTCGGCGCCGACGACGGCGATCGGCACCACGGGCACGCCGGCCCGCATGGCGATCTCGACGAAGCCGCCACGGCCGAAGCGTCGCAGCTGGTAGCGCTCGTCGTAGGTCTTCGCCGGGCCCTTCGTCCCCTCCGGGAAGACGAGCACCAGCTGGTCCTGCTCGCGCAGCAGCCGGTAGGCGTTGTCCGGGTGGGCCGGGAGGCCCCCCAGTCGGTTCCAGAGCGTGCCGATCATCGGCAGGGTGCGGAAGAAGTTGTCCGCCAGGCCGTACACGGGCCGACCGAGCTCGGTCTCGATGCCGTGCATGATGACCGGGGCGTCCGACGGGATGGCGGCCGCGTGGTTCGCGACCAGCAGTGCCCCGCCCTGAGGGATCTTCTCGAGCCCCTCCCACTCGGCGCGGAACCAGTGCCGGTAGACGGGGTCGTACAGGCGGCGGGCGATCTCTCGCAGGTGCTCGGACCGACCCCACTCGTTGACGTCCGAGATGCGTCGGTCGTCCAGCTCGTCGGGGTCCCGTCGCTGCGGGCGCCGGACCGGGACGAGCGCCCCGTGCCCGGCGCTGCCGTTCGTCGCCGACCCGTTCGCCGGAGCGTCACCGGCGACGGTGCGGTCCGCGGCGCCGGCGGCCTCGTCCGTCGACAGCACCTCGGCGCGCCCCGCGGCGGGGGAGGGGCGTTCGGGCGGGGGCATGGCGTCATGCTACGCCGCGTCCGTTGTGTGCTCCATCGGTCCTCCGGCGCACCCGACGCCGTCCCCGCTGCCGGGTGGACGACGCCGGCCGCTGCCCGTCGGACGCCGCCACGGCCCGGCGGTACCCTGCCGGGGTGCACGGGACGCGACCGCTGGATGCCCTCCGGCAGCAGGCGTTCCGACGGTTCTGGATCGGCGCCCTGGTCTCGAACACGGGGTCGTGGATGCAGAACGCCGCCATCCCCGTCGTGGTGTTCGACCTGACCGGCTCCTCGGGCGACATCGGCGTCACGGGCTTCTTCCAGTACGTGCCGTTCATGGTGATGGGCCTGCTCGGCGGCGGGCTCGCCGACCGGTTCCCCCGCCGGGCGCTGCTCATCGGCAGCCAGGTCGCGCAGGCGCTGTGCGCCGCGGCGCTCTGGCTGCTGGTCGCCTCGGGCGAGGCGACCACCGCATGGCTCGCCCTGCTGTCCTTCGCCGCCGGGCTGGCCGCGGGCTTGAACACGCCGATCTGGCAGTCCTTCGTGACCGAGCTGGTGGAACGCGACCTGCTGCTGCACGCCGTCACCTGGAACAGCGCGCAGTTCAACGCCGCCCGGGCGCTCGGCCCGCTGCTGACGGGCGTGGTGATCGCTGCGTGGGGCGCGTCGACGACGTTCCTGCTCAACGCCGTGTCGTTCCTGTTCGTCATCGGGGTGCTGCTCACCATCCGCGGCCGGAGCGACGGCACACGCCGCACCGTCGACGGCGGCGTCTGGCGCGGCACCCGCGACGCGCTGCGCTACGTGCGGTCCTCGCCCCCGATCGTCGCGTGCTGCGTGGCGATCACGACCGTCGCCGGCCTGGGCAGCCCGCTGTTCAGCTACCTCGTCGTCTACGGCGACGAGGTGTTCGACGTCGAGGGCCTGCAGCTCGGCGTCCTGTTCGGCGCGGCGGGCATCGGCGCGGTGATCTTCACGCCGGTCCTGCTGTCGTTGGCGCCGCGCCTGCCGCGGGCGGCGGTGCTCGGCGCGGCGATGCTCTGCTACGGCGTCGCCGTCGCCGCGACCGGCCTGGCCCCCGGGTACGTCGCCGCGGTGGCCGCCCTGCTGTTCTTCGGGGCGGCGTACCTGGCGATCGCCTCGACGATCAACACGACCATCCAACTCGTCGTGCGTGAGGACGTGCGCGGCATCGTCATCGCGATCTACCTGGCGTGCCTGACCGGGTCGCTGCCGATCGGCCTGCTGGTGTGGGGCGCCGTGTCCGATCGCTGGGGCATCCGGCCGACGACCGTCGTCGCCGGCGTCCTGCTGGTGCTGGCGACGCTCGTGTTCCTGGCGACGGGCCGGTTCCGCGTGATGGCCGAGGCCGACGAGGCCCGCGACGCCGCCGTGCGACCGCCGGCCTGAGCGACCGGCATCCATCGGGCAATTCTGATCGACTTGGTCAGGTATCGTCCGGGAACCGCATCAGCCCGACGCGACGGCGGCGCGCGGTGGAAGGGTGACGCACATGCACGACGCGACGGGTTCCCACGACGCAGCCCGAGAGGCCGGTCGACCGGACGAGGCGGTGCTCGGCCGCACGGCGGCGGAGTCGACGCCGTGGTGGCCCGAGCCGAGCGTCGGCGCGGCGACGCCGAACGTCGTGGTCGTCGTGCTCGACGACGTGGGGTTCGCCGACTTCGGTTGCTACGGCTCCGAGGTCGACACGCCGAACATCGACGGCCTGGCCGCGGGCGGTCTGCGCTACACGGGCTTCCACACCACGACGCTGTGCTCGCCCTCTCGCGCGTGCCTGCTGACCGGTCGCAACCACCACAGCGTCGGCATGTCGATGGTCGCCGAGTGGGACACCGGCTTCCCGAACTCACGCAGTCGCATCACACCCGAGGCGGCGACGCTGGCCGAGGTCCTCTCGGACGAGGGGTTCGCGACGTTCGCGGTGGGCAAGTGGCACCTGGCGCCGCCGCAGGAGACGACGCAGGCCGGGCCGTTCCACAACTGGCCGCTGGGCAAGGGCTTCGACCGCTTCTACGGGTTCCTGGCCGGCTACACCGACCAGTACTTCCCCGAGCTCGTGCGGGACAACTCGTACGTCCCCACGCCCGGGCGGCCCGAGGACGGCTACCACCTGAGCGAGGACCTGGTGGACCAGGCGATCTCGTTCGTGACCGACCACGTCGCCCTGGCGCCCGAGCGGCCCTTCTACCTGAACCTCTCGTTCGGGGCGTGCCACTGGCCGCTCCAGGCGCCGGCGCCGTACCTCGAGAAGTACCGCGGTCGCTACGACGCAGGGTGGGACGAGGTCCGCGCCGCGCGCTTCGCCCGCCAGCAGGAGCTCGGCATCGTGCCGGCCGGGACGGAGCTGTCGCCACGCAACGAGGGCGTGTCCGCGTGGGACGAGCTGTCCGGGGGCGAGCAGCGCTTCGCCGCGCGCCTGCAGGAGGCGTACGCCGCGTTCCTGGACCACACCGACGACCAGATCGGTCGGCTGGTCGAGTTACTGGCGTCCGTCGGTCGCCTCGAGAACACGATCGTCGTGCTGCTCTCGGACAACGGTGCCAGCCAGGAGGGCGGACCCTCGGGCTACCTCAACTTCTCCCGCTTCTTCAACGTCCTGCCGACGGACCTGGCGTCCGGGCTCGAGCGCCTGGACGAGATCGGCGGCCCGACGGTGCAACCCGCGTACCCGACGGGCTGGGCGCAGGTGTCGAACACGCCGCTGCGCCGCTACAAGGGCAACACCCACGAGGGCGGTGTGCGCGACCCCTTGATCGTGCACTGGCCCGCCGGCATCGCGGACGCGGGCGGCATCCGCAGCCGCTTCCAGCACGTCATCGACGTCTACCCGACGGTGCTCGAGCTGCTCCGGCTCCAGGCACCCGAGCAGCGTCGTGGCATCGAGCAGCTGCCGGTCCACGGGGCGAGCTTCGTCGACGGCCTGGCGGGCGACGAGGCACCGCGGCCCCGGCGGCAGTACTTCGAGATGGGCGGGCACCGCGGCATCTACTCGGACGGGTGGAAGGCGGTCACCTTCCACTTCCCGTCCACCCCGTTCGAGGACGACGTGTGGGAGCTCTACCACCTGGACGAGGACTTCGCGGAGCTGCACGACCTGGCGTCGGACGAGCCCGACCGGCTGAAGTCGCTCGTCGAGCAGTGGTGGGACGAGGCCGAGCGCTTCGGCGTGCTGCCGCTCGACGACCGCCTGGTCGAGCGCCTCGCCGCGCCGGGGCCGCCGGGCACGGTGCGACGCCAGACCTCGTTCCGGTTTCCGCCCGGTGCCACGCGGGTGCCGCCGATCGGGGTGCCGGCCGTGCAGAACCGCTCGTTCGAGCTGCGTGCGCAGGTCGAACGCGACGCGGGCGACGAGGGCGTGCTCGTCGCGCACGGCGGCGTCGGCGGCGGCTACGCCTGGTACGTGCAGGACGACCACGTGGTGTTCGAGTACGACCACGCCGGTGACCGCACGCGGCTGGTGTCGGACGCGCCGGCACCGACCGGGACGTCCGAGCTGGCGCTGCGCTTCGACCGCGGCGGCACGCTGCGGGGCGAGGTGACGCTGCTGGTCGACGGCGAGGCCGTCGGCTCGATCGGCGTGCCGCGCACGCTCGGCGTCGTGGGCTCGACCGGCGGGTTCCAGGTCGGCTCGGACACGCAGTCGCCCGCCAGCCCCAACTACGCCGCGCCGTTCACGTTCCAGGGTCGGCTCGGCACCGTCACCGTCGAGCTCGCGGACGACCACGAGCCGCTCGGCATCATGGACCTGCTCGTCCCGGACTGACGCCGTCCGCTCGATCGGCCGCGCCGGCCGCTGCCGGCTGCGGTCAGATCTCCGTGGGCGCGACGCCCAGGGCGTGGGCGACCGTCGGATGCGGCACGCCGCCGCGGTAGGTGTTGAGCCCACCGGCGAGCGGCGAGTCGTCCAGCACGGCGGCGGTGCCCTGCAGCGCCAGCTCGAGCAGGTAGGGGAGCGTCGCGTTCGTCAGCGCGTACGTCGAGGTGTGCGGGACGGCGCCGGGGATGTTGCCGACCGCGTAGTGCACGACGTCGTGCAGCACGTAGGTGGGCTCGGAGTGGGTCGTCTCGTGGATCGTGGCGACGCAGCCGCCCTGGTCGATCGCGACGTCGACGATGACCGAGCGGTCCTTCATGCCGACGACCATGTCCTCGGTCACGACCGTCGGTGCACGGCCGCCCGCGACGAGCACGGCGCCGATCACCAGGTCGGCCTCGGCGACCGCGCGCTCGACCGCGCCGCGGTTCGAGGCCAGGGTCATGATGCGGCCGCGGTGGATCTGGTCGACCCAGCGCAGCCGGTCCAGGTCCTTGTCCAGGAGGAGGACCTCGGCCTCCATGCCCGCCGCGATCCACGCAGCGTTCCAGCCGACGTTGCCCGCGCCGATCACGACGACCCGTCCGGGCCGCACCCCGGGCGCGCCGCCGAGCAGCACGCCGCGTCCGCCGTGCGCACGCTCCAGGAAGTGGGCGCCGATCTGGGTCGCCATGCGGCCGGCCACCTCGGACATCGGCGCCAGCAGCGGCAGCGACCCGTCGGGCTCCTGCACGGTCTCGTACGCGACGCCGGTGACCCCGTGCTCGAGCAGGGCGGTCGCCACCTCGGGGTACGCGGCCAGGTGCAGGTACGTGAACAGCACCAGGTCGTCGCGGAAGTAGCGGTACTCGCTCGGCTGAGGCTCCTTGACCTTGCAGACGATGCCGGCGCGATCCCAGACCTCTTCCGCAGTGTCGATGATCTTGGCGCCGGCCCGGTCGAACTCGTCGTCGCTGATCGAGGAGTGGATCCCCGCCCCCGCCTGGACCAGCACGTCGACCCCGTGCTGGTGCAGCTCGCGCACCCCGTCCGGTGTGATCGCCACGCGGAACTCGTGGTCCTTGATCTCGGCCGGTACACCGACGATGAGCGATGTCATGGGTCCCCCTCTGGGCGAGCGGACGGTCAGACGGACGCGGACGCCTCCGTGAGCACCGTGCGCATGGTCTCGGCGATCTGCTCGAGCTCGGCGCGACCAGCGATGAGCGGCGGGGCGAACTGGATGACGGGGTCACCCCGGTCGTCCACCCGTGCGATCAGTCCGAGCTCGTACATGCGTGGAGCGATGGTGCCACGCAGCAGACGTTCGACCTCGTCACGGCTGAAGCGCTCCTTGGTCTCGGCGTCCTTCACCAGCTCGATCGCGCGGAAGTAGCCGTCGCCGCGCGTGTCGCCGACGATGCGGAGGTCGCGCAGTCCGGCGAGCAGCTCGCCGAAGTACCCCTCGTGCGCTGCCACGTTCGCGACGACGGACTCGCGGGCCATGACGTCCAGGTTGGCCAGACCGACCGCGCAGCTCACGGGGTGGCCGCCGAAGGTGATGCCGTGCGCGAACGCGGCCCGCTCGTCCGAGAGGAACGGCTCGATGAGCCGGTCCGAGCAGATCGCCGCGCCGAGCGGCGAGTAGCCCGACGTCAGCCCCTTCGCGACGGTGATGATGTCGGGCTCGTAGCCGTAGCGCTCGCAGCCGAACATGGTGCCGAGTCGTCCGAACGCGCAGATCACCTCGTCCGACACGAGGAGCACGCCGTGGCGGTCGCACACCTCTCGCACCTTCGGGAAGTAGCTCGACGTCGGCGGGGTGAGGCAGCCGCCGGCGTTCTGCATCGGCTCCATGAACACCGCAGCGACGGTCTCGGGCCCCTCGGTCAGGATCGCCTGCTCGAGCGACGCGACCAGCGCGTCGGTGAGCGCCTCGCCCTCGAGCCCGGGGAACGCCGGGCGGTACTGGTTGGTGTTCGGCACCTTCGGGAAGCCGCCGGGCATCGGCTCGAACGGGGTCCGCAGCGCGGGCACGCCGGTGATGGCCAGCGCGCCGAGCGACACGCCGTGGTACGCCGTCGCACGGGAGATGACCTTGTAGCGGCCGGGCTCGCCCATCACCCGGTGGTACTGACGGGCCAGCTTGAGCGCGCTCTCGACCGCCTCGGAGCCCGACACGGTGAAGAACACCCGGTTCAGCTCGCCCGGCGCCAGCTCGGCGAGCCGTGCGGCGAGCTCGATCGCCGGTGGGTGGGCGTAGCTCCACACGGGGAAGTAGTGCAGCGTCTCGGCCTGCTGCGCGGCGATGTCGGCCAGCTCACGTCGGCCGTAGCCGATCTGGCTGACGAACAGCCCCGACAGACCGTCCAGGTACTGCCGCCCGTGCTGGTCCCACACGTGGCAGCCGTCGCCGCGCACGATCGTCGGCACCTCGGCGTGCTGGAAGTGCCCCATGCGCGAGAAGTGCATCCAGAGGTGGCGTCGGGCGAGCTCCTCGAGCCGTTCGCCGTCGGGGTGTGGGACGGGGCGGGTGCCGTTCGACCGGTCCACCTCCTCCCGTGCTCCCGGGGTGGTGGTCGTCGGTCGATCCGCGATGTCCGTCATGTCGTCCTCGCCGTTGAGGGATACCACGATGTTCGTCCTCCCGACCCGCCGTTTCAAGGCACATCGTGGCGGAACCCGTCGTTCGCTTCGAATCACGACGTCGATGAGGCTCGCCCGGGCGTCGGCGTCGGCGTCGGCGTCGATCGGCCCGGGCCGGCGGCGGGGCGGCGTGGCGTCAGCGGTCGAGGCTCAGCGGTCCGGGCTCAGGTCCAGGAAGCGGGCGATCCAGCCGGTGACGAGCGCGTGGTCGACGGGCTGCTCCAGCGACGCCAGGCCTTCGTCCGCGTCCTGGTCGCCCAGCGCCGGGCGTCGCTTGGTGATGAGCGTCCGGCTGAGCTGCGGCACGAACTCGGGGTGGCCCTGCACGCAGAACACGTGGTCGTCGATGCGGTAGGCGCCGACGGGGCAGTAGTCCGCACGAGCGAGCACCTCGGCGCCCTCGGGCAGCGCGACGACCTGGTCCTGGTGGCTCATCAGGATGCGGAACGCGTCCGCCGTGGGGTCCATCCACGGCGCGGCCGCGACGACCTCGAACTCCTTCGCGCCGACGCCCCAGCCGACGTCCGCCTTGCGGACCTCGCCGCCGAGGCTGCGCGCGATGAGCTGGTGGCCGAAGCAGATGCCGACCTGCGGCCGACGCTGCTCGGCGGCCGTGCGGATGAACCCCGAGAGCTCGTCGATCCACCCCTCGTCCTCGTAGGCCGAGCGCCGTGAGCCGGACACGATCCACCCGTCGCACTCGTCGACCGAGTCGGGCAGCTCGCCGGCGGTGACCTCGTAGACGCGCAGGTCGACGCCCACCGGGTCGAACACCGCCGGGTAGAGGTCGGTGTAGTCACCCGTGACCGCGACGACGTCGGGGTCGAGGTGGTCGCAGAGCAGCAGTCCGGTCGTCATCGCTCGGTCGTGCGTCGGGCCGTCGGGCTCAGCGGAACGAGAACGTCGGGTCGGCGGCGTCACCCGGGAGGGGGTCGATCAGCTTGCGCCGGCGCAGCTCGGGGAGCAGGCCCTCGCCGGTGGCGTAGGCCTCTTCCAGGTGCGGGTAGCCCGACAGGATGAACTCGTCGAAGCCGACCGAGTGGTACTCCTCGATGCGGTCCGCGACCTCTTCGTGGCTGCCGACGAGCGCAGTGCCGGCGCCGCCGCGCACCAGGCCGACGCCGGACCAGAGGTTCGGGTAGATCTCGAGCGCGCGGGCGTCGCTCGGCACGCCGTCGCCAGCCGCCGCGGCGGTCAGCTCGGCCATGCGCTTCTGGCCCTCGGAGCGGGTCTCGGCGAAGTCGGCCTTCGCCGCGGCGACCGCCACCGGATCGATCCCGGCGAGCAGGCGCTCGGCCTCGGCCCACGCCTCCTCGGAGGTGTCTCGGGTGATGACGTGGAAGCGGATGCCGTAGGTGAGGGGGCGATCGGCCGGACGGTCCGCCGCGGCGGCCTTGGCACGCATGCGCTCGACGCGCTCGCCGACCATCGCCGGGGGCTCGCCCCAGGCCAGGTACACGTCGACCTGCTCGGCCGCGACGTCCTCGGCGGCCGGCGAGGCACCGCCGAAGTAGATCTTCGGCGGGAGCGTCGGCGACGTCCGCGTGGTCGCGCCGGTCACCGTGAAGTGGTCGCCCTCGAAGTCGAAGGGTTCGTCGCCCCACGCGCCGCGCACGATCTCGAGGAACTCACCGCCACGCCGGTAGCGCTCGTCCTTGGGGGTGAAGTCGCCGAAGCGCGCGAGCTCGGTGTCCTCGGCGCCGATCACGATGTTGATGAGCATGCGGCCGCCGGACATGCGCTGGTAGGTCGAGGCCATCTGCGCGGCGAGCGTCGGGTTCAGCAGGCCGGGGCGGAACGCCACCAGGAACTTGAGGCGCTTCGTCAGCGGGATCAGCGGGGCGGTCGCCAGCCAGGCGTCCTCGCAGCCGGTGCCACACGGCGTGAGGACGGCGTCGAACCCCAGGTCGTCGCAGGCCCGTGCGATCTGGCTCAGGTACTCGAGGCTCGGCGGACGCCGGTGCGCGTCGTCGCCCGTGGGCAGCACGTCACGCGAATCGCCGCCCGTGGGCAGGAACCAGTGGATCTTCAGCTCGGACATCTCGAGGGTGCTCCTGATCGACGGCGCAGAGGTCACCGGCGGCCCGCGGTGGATCCGCCAGTGTCGACGCTGACGACCTGTCTCCGCCAGTGCGGACAGGGTGTTGGAGCGGGTGCGTGCGTCGCTGCGCCGGATCGGCATCGATCGTGCGTGGACCTGGTCGTCCTGCGACCGCTGGTACGGACGATCGTGGCGCGCCCGACCGCAGCGGCCGGCAGGCGCCGGCTCAGGCGACGCGGCTGACGTGGGCGGCCACCGTCCGC
>JAFAFZ010000466.1 GCA_023423215.1 Actinomycetes bacterium | reverse complement strand
GGTGCAGGATCGGACCGTCGAGCAGCGCGGCGCCCAGCCGGCCGCTGCCGTCGTGGTGCCCGAGACGTCCGTCCGCGTCGGCCAGCAGCACGGCCAGGTCCGGCGAGTCCACCGGCACGTGGGTCAGTCCGGCGAGCGGCAGCCCGTAGACGCGAGCGACGCCGAGCTGGCGGAGGCGCGCCTCGAGCGCCGCGGCGACCGAGCCGTCGGCGGAGTGCCCGGCGCTCACGACTCGTCCACCGGCGCGAGCAGGTCGAGCGCTTGCTCGACGGCACCGACCAGCTCGGGTTCGAGGTCCGCGAAGGAGTCCACCGACGAGAGCACCCGCTTCCACCCGTCGACCGGGGAGCCCCAGCCGAGGCGACGGCAGATGCCGGACTTCCAGTCCTCGCCGCGGGGCACCTCGGGCCACGCCTCGATGCCGACCGCCTTGGGCCGCACGCACTGCCAGATGTCGACGAACGGGTGACCGACCACGAGCACGTCGGGCCCGGCGACCTGCTCGGCCAGACGGGTCTCCTTCGAGCCCGGGACCAGGTGGTCGACCAGGATGGCCAGCCGGCGGTCCGGTCGGGGGTCGAAGGCGGCGACCGCGCCGACCAGGTCGTCGATGCCGTGCATCGGCTCGACGACGATGCCGAGCTCGCGCAGCTCGTCACCCCAGACGCGCTCCATGAAGCGGGCGTCGTGGTCGCCCTCGACCCACAGCCGCGACGCCTGGGCGACGCGGGCGGTGGCCTGCGCCGACACCACCCCACCTGCCGCGGAGCGCTTCGTCGCGCCGTCGGCGGGCGCTGCCTTGGCGGGGCGCACGAGCGTGACGGTCTCGCCCTGGTGGGCGAAGGCACCGGCGCGGTTCTCGAAGGTGTGCTCCCGGCCGTCGGGCGTGCGCAGCACCACGAGGGTGTCGCTGAACTTCCAGAGGCGGCCGCGCAGCCCGGTCGAGCGGTGCAGCAGCGGCAGGTCCGCACGTGCGGGGACCTTCGTGTAGGTGTCCTCGAGCCGTCGGGCACCACCGATGCCGCCCACGCTGCGGTCCGCCAGGATGTCGCCGTAAGGGTCGCCGCCCACGCTCAGCCCGCCGTCCAGCCGCTGCCGGTCCACTCGGCGTCGCCCGGACGCAGCCCCTTGGCCAGGTCGGCCAGCACCCTCAGCCCGGTGTCGTCCATCTGCAGCACCTCGACCACGAGGCTGTCGGGCGAGTCGAGCACGGCGCGCAGCGCACGTCCGCCGCTGCTGTTGCGGGTCGGCAGGTCGGTGCTGAGCAGGACCAGGTCGGTGCCGGTGTCGTCGCCCGCCTCGGGCGCGGTGGGCAGCGAGAGCGACAGGACCGATGCCTTGCCGAGCGCCTTCCAGAGCGTGTCGGTGCGCTTGAGCCCCGGGCGCGACGAGGTGAACGCACCGGAGCAGTCGACCAGGACGTGGCGCCCGTTGACGTCGCGCATGGCGAAGTTGATCTCGACCCCGTGCAGCTTCTCGTTGGCGCGGATGTCGACGAAGCCCGCGAGCTCGAGCATCTCACGTGCCAGGTCCTTGGCGGCGCGGCCCTCTCTCACGGCGCGGGACTGGAAGGCCGTCGGGTCGTCCGGATCGGTGTCGGGGTCGACGACGACGGCCGAGCTGACCCGCGGCTTCGGGGTCGCCCCGGCCGCGGCCAGGCGCTCGCGCTCGGCGGCGATGCGCTCGTCGGCCTTGGCGACGTACGTCGGGTCGGTGTCGTAGCCGACGAAGTGCCGGTCGGTGCGCAGCGCGGCCACGGCCGTCGTGCCCGAACCCATGAACGGATCCAGCACGAGGTCGCCCTCGTAGGTGTAGAGGTTGATGAGGCGCTCGGGCAGGGCGACGGGGAACGGCGCCGGGTGGCCGACGCGGGTGGCCGACTCGGGCGGGATCTCCCACATGTCGAGCGTGGCGTCCATGAACTCGTCCCGGAAGATCGTCGAGTCGTGGGGCAGCCCACGGGACTGGCGCTCCGTCGTCGACAGCGGCCGGTCGAAGCGGCCCTTCGAGGCGATGATCACGCGCTCGGTCAGGTCCCGCAGCACGGGGTTGGTGGCGCGCTGGAAGCTGCCCCACGCGCACGAGCCGGAGGCGCCACGCTGTTTGACCCAGACGACCTCGCCCCGGAGCAGCAGGCGCAGGTCGTCCTGGAGGATGGTCGTGACGTCCGCGGCCAGGTTGCGGTACGGCCGCCGACCCAGGTTGGCGACGTTGATCGCGATGCGCCCGCCCGGCTCGAGCGTGCGCACGCACTCGGCGAAGACGTCGCGCAGCATCTGCAGGTACTCGAGGTAGGTCGAGGGGACGTGGTCGGCGTCGAGCTCGGTCTCGTAGGCCTTGCCGGCGAAGTACGGCGGCGAGGTGACGACCAGAGCGACCGAGCCGTCGGCCACCTGTGACATGTCGGCCGAGCTGCCGTGGAACACGCGGTCGATGGAGCGCACCGCCGGATCGGACGAGATGGTGTCGTCGTCGGAGAGCTCGGGCGGCTGGAACCGTGCGTAGAAG
>JAFAFZ010000115.1 GCA_023423215.1 Actinomycetes bacterium | reverse complement strand
CAGCAGAACCGTCGCGACGCCGGACGCATCGCGGCCGAGAAGGCCGAGGGCCGAGCGGTCGGGGGCGCCTGCGCATCGGACGCGTTCTTCCCGTTCCGCGACGGCCTGGACGCCGCAGCCGAGGCGGGCGCGACCGCCGTCATCCAGCCCGGCGGATCGATCCGCGACGACGAGGTCATCGCCGCCGCGAACGAGCAGGGCCTGGCGATGGTCTTCACCGGCGAGCGCCACTTCAAGCACTGAGCGGGTCGGGCGCTCGCCCGCGTCGAGCCCCGGAGTTCTTGGTGCCATCGTGCGTGCTCAGCGCACGAGATCGCACCCAAAGCTCTTGGTGCCATCGTGCGCTCTCACGAAGCGAGATCGCACCAAGACGCATGGGAGTGACGGCTTCCGGTGCGATTTCGTGCCCTCACCGCACGAGATCGCACCCAAACTGGGGGTCCGGGTCAGCTCAGAACAGGTACTCGGACATGGCGATGCTGCGCAGGCGCGACATGTCGAACACCGTGCCCACGCTGTCGAGCATCACGGTCAGGTTCTCCAGGTCGCCGAGGTGGAACGCCTCGATGTCCGACACGAGCTCCTCGGACTCCCAGCTCTCGACGACCAGCCCGTCGACCGGCGGCGCTCCCGGCGTCACGGGATGGGCGACGGTGTTGCGCACGTAGCGCAGCCGCGGCTGGAGGCGTTCGGACATGGGGGACTGGTGGCCGTACCAGAACTCGCGGAAGGTGCGTTCGTCGAGCAGCGGGTTGCGGTGCACGATCGCGAACGTGACGAGGCCGGGGGAGCGTTCGCCCGCCGGCCAGTCCCGCTCGGCGCCGCGGCGCTGACCGAACTCGGAGAACATCGACTCGGTGACCAGGTAGCCGTCGGCACGTTCGCCGACGCCTGCGACGATCGAGTCGATCTCGCCGCGCAGGTCGTGCGCGGGCAGCCACATCGACACCGCGGCGCGCATCGGCAGCTCGCCGCCAGGGCAGGGCATCGGGCCGGGGATCGTGACCCGGTCGTCGTCGAGGTGGACCGCGACGCCGCTCGCGCCGGCGTCGACCAGCCGCGGGACGACGTCGCCGAGGACCTCGCCGCGCAGCTGTGCGCCGTCGACGCTCGCGCGGGCGCGGACCAGGTAGACCAGCTTCTCCACGAGCTCAGCCGATCCGCGAGGTGTTGCCGACCTCCTTGCGGCGGGCCATCCACTCGCCGAGCACCTCACCGAACTTCTGCGGGTTGTAGACGTCCTCCTCGTAGGACCACAGCCCGTCGCCGGCGTAGTGCAGGATCGTGATGTTGTACTCCTGGTGGATCGAGCCGTCGCCCGGGTCCTCGAGGCGGTTCCACACCTGGCAGACGACCCAGCCCTTCTCCTCGTCGATGACGTACCACTCGATCGGGAAGTCGGTGAACGCGTTGTTCGGCCACTCGTTCATCGAGGTCTGGATCCACTGGTAGATCGCCTCGCGGCCCTCGAAGCGGCCGAACACGTGCTCGTAGTAGGTCGCGTCCTCGGTGAA
The DNA here is from genome assembly GCA_023423215.1 of Actinomycetes bacterium. GTDB lineage: Bacteria > Actinomycetota > Acidimicrobiia > Acidimicrobiales > Microtrichaceae > JAFAFZ01. The sequence continues at coordinate 2,137 of JAFAFZ010000115.1, read as the reverse complement.
GAGGTCCGCCCACTCACGCCACTCCTGGCGCTTGCCCGCCTCGTGCGCCGCCTCCTGGTAGCGCTGGAAGGCCTGCTCGATCTCGTCACGGCTGAAGGTGCCCATCGGCACATCCTGCCAGCTCGGATCTGACGGTGCGTCAGATCCTGCCGTCCCGGGGCGTCAGGTCGGGATCGAGCTTGCGGCCAGGGCCAGCAGGGCGAGGATCGCCGCCAGCCCGGCGTACAACGTGGCGACGCTGCGGCCGAGGCAGACGAGTCCGCCCATGTCCGGCTGGGTGATGTCGCTGCAGTCGACGGCCGGCAGCGACAGCTCGCATCCGCTCGCCACCGCCGCGACGGCGACCAGCACGGCCACCAGCACCACGTGCTTCGTGTGCACCTTCATCGGGCCCTCCCCCCATGGTCGAGCGCCGCGCCCGTCCGGGCAGCGTTCCCTCGCTCGACGCGTGACACCCTAGCGGCGTCGTCCGCTCACGTCGCTGGAACGACGGGCCAGACCAGACCCGCGCCGCGCAGCAGCTGCACGGTCGCGCGCAACGGCAGGCCGATGACCGTGGTCGGGTCGCCGTCGACGCGCTCGACGAACACTGCGCCCAGGCCCTGCACCGCGTACGCGCCGGCCTTGTCCAGCGGCTCGCCGGACGCCAGGTACCAGTCCAGCTCGGCGGTGCCCAGCTCGGCGAAGCTCACCCGGGCCGCCTCACAGGTCGAGGTGATCGCATCCGGCCCGACGACGGTCACGGCGGTGACCACCTCGTGGGTGCGGCCGGACAGGTGCGAGAGCATCGAGCGGGCGTGGGTCGAGTCGAGCGGCTTGCCGAGCGGTTCGCCGTCGAGCACGACCGAGGTGTCGGCGGCCAGGATCAGCTCCCCGCCGTGACCGCCGCCACCCCCGCCGACGCTGCGGCGCTCGGCGACCGCGATCGCCTTGTCGAACGCGACACGCTCGACGTAGTCGCGAGCGGGCTCGCCGGGCTGCACCGACTCGTCGACGTCGGCAGGGTCGACCACCGGGTCCAGGCCGACGCGCTGCAGCAGCTCGAGGCGGCGCGGCGATGCCGACGCCAGCACCAGCGTCGGGCGCGGAGGGGTTGCAGCGGCCACGTGCTCAGCCGCCGGAGACGAGCGCCTCGGCGCCGCGTGGCAGCTCGACGTGTCCGTCGGGATCGCCGAGCCAGCCGTCCGGCAGCGCGACCTTCTTCAGCGCGTTCGAGTGGCTGCGCACGATGCGCTCGACGCCCTCGGGCGCCTCGGCGTCCGGGTCCAGGTCGTCGAGCAGCGATTCGATGTCCGCGAGCGTCGCGACGTGGCTCGCCCGCGCCCGGACCGACGACCCGACCGGATAACCCTTCAGGTACCAGGCGAGGTGCTTGCGGAAGTGGGCGAGGCGCTCCTCGCCGTCCTGCCACTCGACGACCAGGCGTGCGTGCCGGCGGATGACGTCGGCGACCTCGCCGAGGAGCGGCGCACCCGGCACCGGCTCGCCGGCGAACGCGACGGCCAGGTCGCGGAAGATCCACGGTCGCCCGAGGCAGCCCCGCCCGATGACGACGCCGTCGCACCCCGTCGTCGACATCATGTCGAGCGCGTCCTGCGCGGCGAAGACGTCACCGTTGCCGAGCACCGGGATGGTCCGGACCTGCTCCTTGAGGGTGCGGATGCGCTCCCAGCGCGCCGAGGGCGCGTAGTGCTGCAGCGCCGTGCGGGCGTGCAGGGCGACCGCGGCGACGCCTTCGTCCTCGGCGATGCGTGCGGTGTCCAGGTAGGTCAGGTGGTCGTCGTCGATGCCGAGTCGGAACTTCACCGTCACCGGGACGCGCCCGCCCGACTCGGCCTCGGCCGCGTGCACCGCGGCGCGCACGACGTCGCGCAGCAGCCGACGCTTGTACGGGAGGGCTGCACCGCCCCCGTTGCGCGTCACCTTCGCCGCGGGGCAGCCGAAGTTCATGTCGATGTGGTCGACCCGGTCCTCGCTGACCAGGCGCCGTACCGCTTCGCCGAGCGTGAGCGGGTCGGTGCCGTAGAGCTGGAGCGACCGGACCTGCTCGGACGGGTGGAAGCGGGTCAGCTCCCAGGACGCGGCGTGGCCCTCGAGCAGCGCTCGCGCCGTGACCATCTGGTTGACGTACAGGCCA
>JAFAFZ010000103.1 GCA_023423215.1 Actinomycetes bacterium | reverse complement strand
GTCGAGCAGCTCGACCGCGACGAAGCACAGCCCGACGAAGGCGAGCGTGCCGAGCACGGTGGCGATGCCGCGCAGGCCGACCATCTGCTGTTCGGCCAGCACCGCACCGAGGGTGGTGGGAGGGGCGGTGGCGAGTTCCATGCGTCCGTCGTACGCCCCGTCGGACCGTCCACGGAAGGGTCTTGGCGGGATCTTGACGCCGACCCCGCGGGCCTTGACGGCTTCTCTCCGGACGCCCGTGGCGCGGTCGCCCGGACGGGCGCGCGGCTGTTCGTCCAACGTGCATCCAACGTGCACGCGCCGGTCATCCGGACGGGCCGGTCGCGACACCTCACGTTCCTACCGTCGGCGGCCGTTCCCGTCTCCCGACCTCTCCCGGAGCCCGCCATGACCAGCTTCAGCCGCCGCGACCTGCTGCGCCGCAGCGCACGCACCGGCACGGCCGTCACCCTCGGTGGCGCCGTCCTGTCCCTGCTCGACCAGCTCCCCGCGGGCGCGATGCCTGCGGGCGGCTACGGACCGCTCGTGACCGACCCCGCGCAGGTCATCGACCTGCCGGCCGGGTTCTCGTACAAGGTGTACGGCGCGACGCCGAACACCGCTGCGAACGCGCAGCCCACGACCTACCTGCACGGCGTGGACGGGACGCTCAGCACGGTGCCGCTGCCCAACAAGGCCGACGGCGCCGCGGTGTTCGGCATCGACGGCGGACGGCTCGCGTTCGTGCTGAACCACGAGTGCGAGAACGACGCCACCGGCCGTGTCCCCAAGACACCCGACCTGGTCGACCCGTCCCGCGTCTTCAACCCGTCCACCAGCTTCTCCTTCGGTGGCACGTCGACCGTCGTGGTGGACACGAACACGCTCGGCCCCGACGGCTTCCCCGTCCTGGAGCGCACCTACACGAGCCTGTCCGGCACGACGAAGAACTGCGCCGGCGGCAAGACGCCCTGGAACACCTGGCTCTCGTGCGAGGAGGTCGAGAAGATCCCCGGCGGTGTGCCGCACGGCTACGTGTTCGAGGTCGACCCGACCGGTTCGCAGACCGTCGCCGTGCCGTACCGCGCGATGGGTCGTCGGTCGCACGAGGCCGCGGCCGTCGACCCGGCCACGGGCAGCGTCTACCTGACCGAGGACGCCAACGGGCCACGGGGCCTGGTCTACAGGTTCGTCCCGAACGACACCTCGGGCACCTACGGCAGCCTGGGCAACGGCGGCGCGCTGTTCGCCATGGCCGCCACCCGGGACGGCGTGCACGTGCCCGACCTGGCCTACGTCAGCACGCCGGGTGCCGTGCTCCAGGTGACCTGGGCGGTCGTGCCCGACCCGGACTTCGCCACCACGCCGAACCGGTCGCAGCTCTCCGACAGCCAGGTGACCCGTGCGCGCAAGTACGAGGGCATCTGGTGGGGCGAGGGCGACGCGTGGATCGTGTCGAGCTACTCCGACGCAGGTGCTGCCGCGCCGGGCACCGACCACCGGGGCCAGATCTGGCGCTACGACCCGGCGGCCGAGACCTTGACGCTCATCTACCACGCCGCGCCCGGCAGCTTCTTCGACGGGCCGGACAACATCGTCGTGACGCCGCACGGCGGGGCGATCCTCTGCGAGGACGGCAACAACCCGAACAAGTACCTCGTCGGCATCGCCGGACAGGGTCCGGACCACGGCGGCTGGGCGCTCGCCCGCAACGCGTACAACGGCAGCGAGTTCGCGGGGGCCGACTTCTCGCCCGACGGCCGCTTCCTGTTCGTGAACGCCTACGCACCGGGCCTGGTGCTGGCGATCACCGGCCCGTGGGCGGGCGCCGGGCCGGACCCGGTCATCCCCGAGTCGCCGCTGACCGTGGCGCTCCCGGTCACCGCAGCGGCCGCGGCGGCCGGCGGCGTCTACTGGCTGCGCACCCGCCGGGTCGACGAGTCGGGCGCCACGCCGGTCTGACCGGGGCGCCGACCGGACCGGTCAGCCCTGCAGGAAGGCGGGCACCCGGTCCTTCGGGCGGCCGATGATCGCGACGCCGTCCTTCACCAGGATCGGCCGCTGCAGCAGCGCCGGGTGCTGCTCCAGGATGTCGATCACCTGCTCCGGCGTCTCGACGTCCGCGTCCGTCAGGCCGAGCTTCGTGAAGTTGGCGTCGCGCCGCACCAGGTCGGTGGTCGGGTCCTCGAGCTGACCCACCAGCTCGGTCAGCTGCTCACGGGTCGGGCGCTGCGCCTTCAGCAGGTACTTCACGACGTCGTAGTCCACGCCGAGCTCGTCCGCGACGCCGACCGCGTACTTCGAGGTGCTGCAGTTCGGGTTGTGGAAGATGGTGACGTCGCTCATGGCGCACGACGCTATCCCGGCCCGGCCCGGCCGCTTCCCGCGCTGTGGGCGGGTCCCCCCGTGTGGTGGAGTGTGGAGGTGACCGACGTCCCCCCGTCCCCGCCGTCGACCTACGACGTGAACGCCCTGGCCGGACAGGTCGGCCCGGCGCACACCCGCGTCGGCTGGATCGGCCTGGGCGTCATGGGCTCCTCGATGGCGGCGCACGTGCAGCGCGCCGGCTACCCGCTGGCGGTGCACACCCGCACCGCCGCCCGGGCGCAGCCGCTGCTCGACGCCGGTGCCGCCTGGTACGACGACCCCGTCGCCCTCGCCGAGGACTGCGACGTCGTGTGCGTCATGGTCGGACACCCGCACGAGGTCGACCAGGTCGTCGGATCGATCATCGACGGCTGCACCTCGCACGTCGAGGTCGTCGACCACACGACCTCCGAGCCGTCGCTCGCCGCCCGCCTGGAGGCACGGGCGGCCGCGTCCGGACCCGCTCGCGGCATCTCGGTGTACGACGCGCCGGTCTCGGGTGGTGATCGCGGCGCCCGAGAGGGCACGTTGTCGATCATGTGCGGCGGCGACGCCGACGGTCTGCTCCACCTGTGGCCGCTCCTGCAGACCTACGGGTCGACGATCGTGCACCACGGTCCGGCCGGCGCCGGCCAGCACGCGAAGGTCGTCAACCAGACGCTCGTCGCAGGTGCCATGACCAGCCTGTGCGAGGCGCTCGTCTACGCCACCGCCGCCGGGCTCGACCCCGACGCGGTGCTGCGCAGCGTCGGCGGTGGCGCGGCCGCCTCGTGGTCGCTCGCCAACCTGGCGCCCCGCATGCTCGCCGGCGACCTGGCACCCGGGTTCTACGTCGAGCACTTCATCAAGGACCTCGAGATCGCGCTGCACGAGTGCGGGCACCTGGGCCTGGACCTGCCCGGCGTGCGCCTGGCGCACGACCTCTACGTCGCGCTCGCCGAGCACGGCCACTACCGCGACGGCACGCAGGCGCTGATCCTCGAGGTCGCCCGTCGCAACGGCCTCACCTGGCCCGACGCACCCGAGCACACCACGGCCGAGGAGGCCCGATGAGCGAACCGTCGACCGAACCGAGCAGCGACCTGCACGCCGAACCGCTGACCGGCGGCCGACGGCTCGGACCCGACCTGGTGGTGTCGACCGAGGGGCTCGGCTGCATGGGCATGTCCGAGTTCTACGGCACGGCGGACGAGGCCGAGGCGGTCGCCACCATCGAGCGGGCGCTCGACCTGGGCGTCACCTTCCTGGACACCGCCGACGCGTACGGGCCGCACACCAACGAGCAGCTGGTCGGACGCGCGATCCGCTCCCGTCGCGACGAGGTCGTGCTGGCCACGAAGTTCGGGCTCGTCCGCCACGAGGAGGACCCGGCGAAGCGCACCATCCGCGGCGACCCCGCCTACGTGCACGAGGCCTGTGAGGCGTCGCTGCGACGGCTCGGCGTCGACCACATCGACCTCTACTACCTGCACCGCCGCGACCAGCGGGTCCCGATCGAGGACACGGTCGGAGCGATGGGCGAGCTGGTCGAGGCGGGCAAGGTCCGCCACCTCGGCCTGTCCGAGGTCAACCCCGACACCCTGCGGCGCGCCGCGGCGACGCACCCGATCGTCGCGCTCCAGTCCGAGTGGTCGCTGTGGACCCGCGACCTCGAGGACGAGGTCGTGCCGACCGCGCGCGAGCTGGACATCGGCATCGTCGCCTACAGCCCGCTCGGTCGCGGCTTCCTGACCGGCGCCATCACGAGCGTCGACGACCTGGACGACGACGACTTCCGCCGTCACAGCCCCCGCTTCACCGAGGCGAACCTGGCCCGCAACCTGGCGATCGTCGAGCGGGTCCAGTCGCTCGCCGCGGCGCGTGGCGTCACCGCCGGGCAGCTCGCCCTGGCGTGGGTGCTCTCCCGCGGCGAGGACGTGGTTCCGATCCCCGGCACGAAGCGCCGGCGTTGGCTCGAGGAGAACATCGCCGCCGCGCAGCTCGAGCTGAGCGACGACGACCTCGCCGAGCTGGACGAGGCCGTCCCCGCCGACGCTGCGGTCGGCGACCGCTACGCCGACATGCGCTTCGTCGGCGGCTGAGCTCCTGTTGCGGACCGCCGTCCTGCGCCCCATCGCGGAATGTGCGCGGTCCGGCGACCACTAGCCTCTGCCGGTGCCCTCCCCCGCCCCGACGACCGAGCTGCAGGGCGACGGCGGAGGCGGCAGCAGCGCCCCGCCCGGCCCGGACGGCACGCCCGCGTCGACGCCGCTCGGGATCGGCGCGACCCTGGCTGCGGTCGTCCTGTGGGGCGCCGGCAACACGCTCATCGCCGGCGTGCCGATGTCGGGTACGGCGATCGCCTTCTACCGGCTGCTCTTCTCGTCGGTGCTCTACGTCGTGATCCTCTTCGCGCGCGGCGGCCGGCTGACGCGCGACAGCTTCCGGTTCGGGTGGGTCGGCGGCATCGCGTTCGGCGCGGACGTCATCACCTTCTTCATCGCGATCCACCTGACCACCGTCGCGAACGCGACCACCATCAACGCGCTCCAGCCGCTGGTCATCATGGGCTTCGCCGCGGTGATGTTCGGCGAGCGGATCCGGCCGTGGCACCTGGCATGTGCGGGCATCGCCACCGCGGGGGTGGCCCTGGTGGCGTTCGGCGCGTCGAAGGGCGGCGAGAGCAGCACGCTCGGCGTCGTGATGGCGTTCGTCTCGCTGTTCGCGTGGGCCTGGTACTTCATCGCCTCGAAGCAGGCGCGCACCCGGCTCGACACCTTCGAGTACATGACGGTGATGAACGTGGTGGCGTTCGTGTTCGTGGCGCCGATCGCGCTGTTCACCGGCGATCTGACCGAGGCGGGCAACGCGCTCGATCCCGGCCGCGCGCTGGCGATCCTGCTCATCGTGCTGGTGCCCGGATCGGGCCACATCCTCATCAACTGGGCGCACGCGCACACGACGCTCGTGATGACGTCGCTCATCACCCTGGCGATGCCGATCATCGCGGCCGGCAGCGCCGCCATCTTCCTGGACCAGCCGATGGACGCACCCCAGGTCGTCGGCATCCTGCTCGTGCTCGCGGCCCTCGCCGCCGTGATCGTCTGGGACTCCAGGACCACCGCGGACACGACCGAGCCCGGCCCCTGACCCGATCGACCGCAGCACTCCCGCCGACCGCAGCACTCCCGCCGAC
>JAFAFZ010000003.1 GCA_023423215.1 Actinomycetes bacterium | reverse complement strand
GGGGGGGGGGTGGGGGGGGGGGGGGGGCCGGGGCGCCCCGGCCCCTCAGCGGTGTGGCTGCGTCAGCGCTCGACCTCGCCGGCGATGAACGCCTCGACGGCGGCGTGCGCGTCGTGGTCGGCGTACTGCACGGGCGGGGACTTCATGAAGTACGACGAGGCCGACAGGATCGGGCCGCCGATCTTCCGGTCCAGGGCGATCTTGGCGGCGCGGACCGCGTCGATGATGACGCCGGCCGAGTTCGGGGAGTCCCACACCTCGAGCTTGAGCTCGGCGTTGAGCGGGGTGTCGCCGAACGAGCGGCCCTCCAGGCGGATGTAGGCCCACTTGCGGTCGTCCAGCCACGGCACGTGGTCGGACGGGCCGATGTGCACGTCGCTCTTGGCCATCTCGTGCGGCACCTGGGAGGTCACCGACTGGGTCTTCGAGATCTTCTTCGAGACCAGGCGGTTGCGCTCCAGCATGTTCATGAAGTCCATGTTGCCGCCGAAGTTGAGCTGGTACGTGCGCAGCAGCTCGACACCGCGGTCCTCGAAGAGCTTCGCCAGGGCCCGGTGCACGATGGTCGCGCCGACCTGGCTCTTGATGTCGGCACCGACGATCGGCAGACCGGCGTCGGTGAACTTCTGCGCCCACTCCGGGTCGGAGGCGATGAAGACCGGCAGGGCGTTGACGAACGCGCAGCCGGCGTCGATGGCGGCCTGGGCGTAGAACTTGTCGGCCTGCTCCGAGCCCACCGGCAGGTACGAGACGACGACGTCGACCTGGGCGTCACGCAGCGCCTTGACCACGTCGACCGGTGCGGCGTCCGACTCCTCGACGATCTCGCGGTAGTACTGGCCGAGGCCGTCGAAGGTCGGGCCGCGCTGGACGGTCACGCCGGTCGGCGGTACGTCACAGAGCTTGATGGTGTTGTTCTCGCTGGCGACGATCGCCTCTGCGAGGTCCATGCCCACCTTCTTGGCGTCGACATCGAACGCCGCGACGAACTGCACGTCCGAGACGTGGTAGTCGCCGAAGGTGACGTGCATGAGACCCGGGACGCGGTCGTTCGGGTCGGCGTTCCGGTAGTACTCGACGCCCTGCACGAGGGACGAGGCGCAGTTACCCACACCGACGATGGCGACGCGGACGGAGCCCATCGCGTGTGCCTCCTTCTTTTCTGTCACGGCCGCTCTTTCCTGGACTCTCCAGGCGGAGGCGGGCTGTTGTCTTCTCGTCGGCCGCCGGCCGTCCCGTCGTTCGGGACCGTCGGGGCACGGCCGGAGCGCTCGTTGGCGATGAGCTCCTCCAGCCAGCGGACCTCACGCTCACAGGCCTCCAGGCCGTGGCGTTGCAGCTCCAGCGTGTACGCGTCGAGGCGCTCGGCCGCTCGGCCCAGCATGTCGCGAAGTCCTTCGCGACGTTCCTCGATCGTGCGACGGCGACCTTCCAGGATTCGCAGTCGGGTCGCCTGGTCGGTTCGGGAAAAGAACGCGAAGTGCACGCCGAAACCGGTGTCGCCGTAGGTCTCCGGCCCGGTCTGCGCGATGAGCTGGGCGAAGCGTTCCTTGCCCTCCGCGGTGATGGTGTAGACCACCCGACCTCGTCGGCTGGTCAGCGCGGGAACCTCCTCGGCGGTGGCGGGTGTGTCGGCGGCCTCGGTGATCCAACCCGCCGCCTGGAGGCGGCGCAGGGTCGGGTAGAGAGAGCCGTAGCTGATCGCTGCCCGGATCGCTCCGAGCTTGGCGGTGAGCTCCTTGCGCAGCTCGTAGCCGTGCATCGGAGCCTCCTGCAGCAGGCCGAGGATGGCCAGCTCTAGCATCGGCCAACCTCCCCATTACCCTGTGCGCGGATCGCTAACCACCGCGATGTATCGGACCGATACATCGCACCGTAGCGGCTAGCTCCGATCGGGGCAAACCCCCTCCTGTTAAACCCTCGGTCCGAGGTCTGCTCGTTACAGATCGTGACGGTGGTCGCCTCGTCTGGCGAGACCGCGTACCCTTTGCCGCATGCGTACGCAGCGCCAGGTCGTCGACTACTCGCTTCGGAGGCGAGCGCTGCTGCGTGAACTCGTCGCCGGTCGGGTCGGCACCTATGACCTGTGTGACGCGTCTCCGTACCTGAAGAACGCGGCTCGGTTCCACGGCGAGCCCACCGACCAGCGGTGTCCGATCTGCCGGAGCGAAAACCTCACCCACGTCCACTACATTTACGGCGACGAACTCAAGCAGTCTGCCGGCCAGGCCCGTACGGTGGCCGAGTTGTCGATGCTGGCGATGACGCTGCGTGAGTTCCAGGTGTTCGTGGTGGAGGTGTGCCTCGGCTGTGACTGGAACCATCTGGTGGAGCAGTACCTGCTCGGGCGGGACGGACTGACCGACAGCGAGGCGGAGCATGAAGCGGCCGGCGGGGTTGCCGCCGCTGCTGCGGGAGCCAACGCTCGGCGAAGGCGAGAGGCCCAACGGTGATTCGAGCGCGATCGGCCAGCCCTGGCCATGACGTACCTGGCCGGGGCGACCGACGGCTCGTAAGTGCGAATAGTCCGAAAGATTCGTATCTGATGCCGGCACCACGGCACCCCCGTGCCGTGCGCGCGGGTGTCGCATCTCACGGCAAACCGGTGGCGGCGCGACAG